>JBLYYQ010000064.1:0-9570 GCA_048550035.1 Nitrospinota bacterium | reverse complement strand
GTAACTTCAATTTTGTTTAGATCGCTCTCATTTTTCATCGCTCACCTTATTTGTCCATCAAAACCATATCATTCCTATGAATAACTTCATCATAAAACTTGTAGCCTAATACTGTCTCAATCTTATTTGAATGTTTCCCTTGAATCTTTGCAATTTCAGCTGAGTTATAGTTAACCAACCCTTTGGCAAATACAACACCTCTCGAATCTGAAATGTTGACTGCTTCACCTGTCCCAAATTCGCCAATAACAGTTTTTATCCCAAGTGCAAGGAGCGATTTACCACTATTTGTTAATGCCTCCTTGGCTCCTTCATCAACAGTAATCTCACCTCGTGAAGGGAGAGTAAACTCAATCCAATGCTTCTTACTAGAAAGCCGATCTTCATGTGGAAAAAAGAATGTCCCTCCAGCATCGAAATTATGTTTTATCAATAGATCTTCAATTGCACCTTCTCGTCGCCCTTTGATTATCACTGTTGCCGCACCAAACCTTGATGCCTCCTTCGCTGCAATTACCTTCGACTTCATACCCCCAAGTCCACTCCTTGAGGATGAATCTGCTGCGATTCCTTCTATTTTATCATCTATCTCTTTAACAATTGGGATAAGGCTCGCATCTTTTACTAACCTTGGATCTTCGCTATAGAGCCCATCAACATCACTTAATATCACTAACAAATCAGCCTCCATCAGATTTGTTACCTTCGCTGACAAACTATCATTATCACCGAATTTTAGCTCATGAACTGCCACTGTATCGTTCTCATTTATAAGTGGAATGATATTAAAATCGATTAGTGTGTTGACGGTGTTTCTTGCATTCAAAAAGCGTCGTCTACTTGATAAGTCATCATGGGTTAAGAGTAGCTGTCCAATCTGTATCCCAAACTCCTTAAAGCAGCGTGACCATAAAGTAACCAAACGGCTCTGACCCAATGCAGCCGATGCTTGCTGCAATGGGATTGAAAGTCCATATCGAGGCTTTGCCAACATCTTAGAGCCTAGTGCAACTGATCCTGATGAGACTAGTGCAACCTTTTTGCCACTTTTACATAATAATGCTATCTGCCTCGCAATTTCTAATATATAGTTTTCATCAATATTGTCATACGATTCGCCAGTCAATACACCACTTCCTATCTTTATGACAATCCGCCTTGAATTAGCTAAGGTATCTTTTCTCTTCCTCTCTAACTCAATCTTAATCGAACTTTTCATACCATAGCGACCTTATTAACTCTTAAAAAATTCTACTAACTGATCTAGTTTCCTTCTCGCCTGACCACTCAATAGCGAAGCGGTTGCCCTATCTTTTGCCTCATGAATGTCATCTGTCAAACCAGCTGCCATAATTATAAACGCTCCATTAAGAATTACAATATCGCTATGAGCAGATACTTTCCCATCTAAAACTCTGATCGCTATCTCTTTGTTTGCTTTACTATCGCCACCTGCAATATCTTTAAGCATTACCCGCTTAATACCTAAATCCTCAGGCTCAATCTTATAGCTTTTAATCATATCGTTATCTAGCTCCACTACTAATGTGGAGCAGGTAGTGCTAGCTTCATCTAACCGATCTTCAATCCCATGCAGAATAAATGCTCTAGTCGATCCTAGACGCTTTAATGCTTCTGCCATCTTCAAAGCATATTCGCTACCAAAGACACCTGTTACATGCCGAGTTAGAGCAGTTGGGTTTGTTAATGGACCTAGTAAATTAAAAATTGTTCGTATCTTTAACTCTTTACGGACAGTGGCTACATTCTTAACTGCCTTATGATAAGCAGGTGCAAAAATAAATGTTAGTCCAACCTCCTCTAATGCCGAAACAGCCTTCTTGCGTGATGCCTCTATATCTATCCCTAACTCTTCTAAAAGATCTGCAGAACCAGATCGCGATGAAATAGCACGATTATGATGCTTCGCAATTTTTACTCCAGCACCGGCTGCAACAAATGTTGCCGTGGTCGATATGTTAAAGGTATTACTATGATCACCACCTGTGCCGCAAGTATCAACAGCATTAGATAGCTTGATATCTAACTTTTCCGATGCATCCCGAAGTGCTAAACTTGCTCCAACTAGCTCATCAACTGTCTCACCTTTTGTTTTTAAACCTCGAAGAAGCTGACCTGTCTGTGAGCTAGTAATAGAGCTATTAATCATCGCTTTGATCATATCATAGCTACTCTGCTCCGTTAAATCTTTCCCTTCATTTACATCCTCAATTAATCTATCTATATCCATTCTGCTCACACTATAATCTTAAAAAATTACTCAATAATTTCTTACCATATTCTGAAATAATCGATTCTGGATGAAATTGTAACCCTTCAGTCATCCCATTTTTATCTCGGATTCCCATTATCAACCCATTTGCAACCGTTGCACTAATCTTAAACCTCTCAGGAAGGCTCTCCTGATCTACTATCAACGAATGATACCTTGTCGCACTAAACGATGGTGGGATATCTCTGAATATTCCTTCATTATCATGCAAAATCTTGGAACTCTTCCCATGCATCAATTCTGGCGACCTAATAATCTTCCCACCATACGCAGCCGCTATCGATTGATGACCTAAACAGATCCCTAATATTGGAATCTTCCCATTAAATGCTCTCACTACCTTAGTTGTCACACCTGCATCTGATGGCCGCTTTGGTCCTGGAGATAAGACTATATGCGTCAACGATAAACTCTCGATCTCATCGATATCAATCTTATCGTTTCTTGCTACCTTTAACGCTACACCTAACTCTAGGAAATAATGGACTAAGTTGTAGGTGAACGAATCATAGTTATCTATAACTAAAATCATCACTTTTGTTTCATTTTTTACTTGATCTACATTATAATGAAAACATATTTTTTTTACATTTTAAAAAATCTTATTTCCATTAACAGATCTGAGGCTCAAATGAATATAGCAATCTTTGTTCTTGCTGCGGTTGTAGCATTACTTTCTGTATCTGTGAAAGTACTAAATGAATATGAGCGGGGAGTTGTATTTAGAATTGGACGGTTATTTAGGGTTAAGGGACCTGGGCTGATCGTTGTCTTGCCTGTTATTGACACCATGGTACGGATCTCATTGCGGGTCGTTACATTGGATATCCCAACCCAAGATATCATCACTAAAGATAATGTCTCTGTTAAGGTTAATGCTGTTGTCTACTTCAAAGTGTTAGATCCTGACAAGGCTATTGTTGAGGTTGAAGATTTTTATTATGCAACAGGACAGCTCTCTCAGACTTCGCTCCGCTCTGTGCTAGGACAGGTCGAATTAGATGAACTTCTCTCAGAACGAGATAAAATTAATGTCGAACTAAAAAATATATTAGATATCAGAACCGATCCGTGGGGAATCAAAATTGAGAATGTTGAAATTAAACATGTTGACCTCCCAACTGAAATGCAACGTGCGATGGCAAAGCAAGCTGAAGCGGAAAGAGAACGAAGGGCTAAAATTATCAGTGCAGAAGGTGAGTTTCAAGCTGCTACAAAATTAGGTGAAGCGGCTGTCATTCTTGATAAAAATCCATCTGCCTTAACTCTTAGATATCTACAAACTATGAATGAGATTAGCTCTGAAAATAATAGCACTACATTCTTTCCACTCCCTATTAATTTGCTAGAACCATTTCTACCTAAACATAAGGGGAGTCAAAGTTCGTAATTCTATCTGGCTATAGCGAGGCTCTCTCTTTATAGTTGAAAAAGCTTCTATCAAAGTTATATTTTTTGATAGAAGCTAAGCTTTGTATCACCATATCGCCGCTTATCAACAGATATACCTAACCCCTCTACAGTATCTTCTGCTGGCAGCAAAGACTTCTTATAGCTCTCTACAATAAAAACTCCTCCCTCGCTTAGCAGCCTCAAACTTAGCTGAAACAGTGATTCATCATATGGATCACCCCATGGTGGATCTGCAAAAATAATGTCATATTTCATCTTTGAAGATAGAGTAGATTCTAAAAATTTGACCACATCTGATTTTACAAATCGTAGCTCTATAAAACTATCGCCTGTGATCTCTCTGATTTTGCTAATTTGGGTTTGATATAATATTTTATCAACAAATGTTACAGATTTACTACCTCTTGAGAACGCTTCTACCCCAACTGCGCAGCTACCTGCATATAGATCTAGGAAGGTGCTCCCTGCTACTTTATCAGCTATGATATTGAAAAGTGCCTCTTTTACAACTGAACTGGTAGGTCTAAAGTCACCCTTAGATGCCAAATGGAGCTTTGCACCTTTAAAGCGACCTCCAATAATTCTCAACTTATCTCCTGAGTAAATCAATTATTGCATAGAGCACTACTGCAGCACTGCAAATAAGTCCAATGAAGAGTTTCTTGATGTACCCATGTTCTTGCTCTCTCTCAATGATTAATCGCTGAATCTCTGCGATGCTTGCAGAATCCGATTCTATACCCCATATTGAGAAAAACAGCATTATGCAAATATATACAAATAGGAGAGAAAAGATGCTAAATATAATCACCCCTGCTCTCTTCTTTCCAATCTGGAAATGGCCCAACCCTGGAGCTAGAATGGTAGCTATTATTAGATCAAACTTACTTACCTGATTATCCTTGCTAGGATCGCTCCCTTCTTCCATAAGATATATTTAGCTTAAATTTGTATCTATCGGATCAAAATGGGTTAAATGCTTAAATCGATTAAATCTCTCTAGAATCTCTTGCTTTTTTAGCTTACTAACCCTTTCAACTCCAAACTTCTCAACCGCGAATGATGCCATAACAGAGCCTGCTATTATCGCCTGTCGTAAATCTTTTGCATTAAGAGATTCTGTTGCCTGCTTCCGTGCTAAACTACCCATAAAACCACCTGCAAAACTATCTCCGGCTCCTGTTGGATCAAAGACATGTTCTAATGGATAAGCTGGAGCTGAAAAAATATCATTCTCAGAAAATAGTAAGGCTCCATACTCGCCTCGCTTGATGACAATAATTTTAACACCTAAACTCTCTAAATATTTAGCAGCCTTCGTAAGGTTAGGTTCGCCCGTTAACATCCTAGCTTCACCTTCATTGATAAGCAAAATATCGATCTTCTTAATCATCTCTATCAACCGTTGGCGATCATTTTTAATCCAAAAATCCATACTATCTAGCGAAATCAATGTTGGATTCTTTACCTGTTCTAATACCTCCATCTGTAAATTTGGGGCTATGTTCCCTAGAAATATATATTTTGCATCTTCATAATGCTCTGGAAGGGCAGGATGGAATTTAGCTAACACATTAATATCTGTACTTAGTGTCTGCGCTTCACTTAGATCATATCCGTACTCGCCTGACCAATGAAATGATTTCCCTTCTAATTCTTGAACGCCATCAGTATCTATATTTCTACTAGCTAAAAGCTCAAAATCATCTGACTTGAAATCGTTCCCTATGACTGCAACTAGCATAACTTTTGTAAAGAATGTAGCTGAGAGTGCAAAATGCGCTCCACTCCCTCCTAGTACACGTTTGCGTGTCCCAAATGGAGTTTTGATATCATCATACCCCAGAGTCCCAACTGCTAGCAAACTCATTAAACCTCCCCTTTTATTATTACTATTCGTTCCAAAGATCAAAATATTGCATCGAACTCTTTTTAAACTCACGACTTGAAAAAAGAATGTCATACTTAGTTATCTTGGATTCTTCGCTCATTAACTTGGCAATCGCCTTCACCTCGTCGACTGAAGTAGCATGAATCATGGTAAATATATGGTAAGGCCAATCATGAAATGCAGGACGCTCATACGCATGTGAAACCTCAGGTCGATTAGCTAATATCTCACCAACCGATTCTCGTTTAGCAGGATCTGGAACAGACCAAATTCCCATCCCATTTGCTTTGAAACCTGCCTTTTGGTGACGCAATGTCGCACCAAAACGGCGATAGTACCCTTTGTCACCATACTCTTTTATCTTACAAAGTAGCTCATCCTCCGTTATCCCTAACTCTTCTGCTATTCTCTTATAAGGATGCTTTGTCATAGGTAATGATCGTTGAAGCTTCTTCATTATTTGAAGATCTAACTTGCTTATCTTAATTGCCATTAGAACCAGCTATCGGCTGCTCGTCTTCTTTGAATTGAAAGTCAACCTTGATCTTGAATTTTTTTATCATCGGCATATTACGAACCGGTCCTTCCCCTGTTTGATCTTCAATCGATTTTATGATTTGAGCTACCTTCTCCTCATTAGGTGCTATAAGTGTAAACCAGAGGTTGTAATGATTATTACGCTCATAATTGTGGGTCACATACTCAAACGAACTAATTACTTTTGCAACCATCTCGATCTTATCAGATGATGTTGCTATTGCGCATAATGTCGATGTCCAACCTAACGATCTAGAGTCAAATGATGCTCCGATACGCCTTATCGTCCCACTGCTTTGTAGTCGTTTTGTACGCTCAAATGCTTCATCCGCACTTATACCGATCTCTTTGCCTATATCATCATAGGGAAAACTTGTCACTGGAAAGGCAGTCTGAATAAGATTTAAAATACGCTTATCTATCTTATCTAGCTCCATACAATCTCCGTTATTTTTTTGTAGCTTCAAAACTATATACAATCAGTAAGCTTATAACATGTGATCAGCTAAAATCATATCCTTTATATTAGACAAAATAGAACTCTTACCTATCTTTTTTAATGCAGAGCTATCTATTAAATCTTCTTGACCTATATTAAGCGGTGGTAATAATTTGAAAATCTTAGCTTTTTGAGATGCTCTTTTATTCTTTGAGATCTTATCGATCTTAGTGAGCAAGATTTTAGTATTAATATTATAATATGCTAACCACTCAAAAAGTGCTATATCCTTATCAGAAGGTAGCCGCCTTGAGTCTAACAGGGCTAAGACTCCCTTCAAATTTGTTCTATGTTTTAGATAGCTCTCAATTAATGTCGCCCACTTCGCTTGATGAGCAAGCCCACCTTTTGCATAACCATAGCCTGGCGTATCAACTAACATGAACTGATCATTGATATTGAAAAAATTTAACGCTCGAGTCTTGCCTGGAGTCTTTGATGTTTGAGCGATTCCTTTTCGTGTTGTAATAAAATTTATCAATGTCGATTTGCCTACATTGGAACGCCCTGTAATTGCAATTTCTGGCAGATCGGTTTCAGGGCAGTCATCTATTGCGAACGCAGAAAGTATAAACTCTGCTTTTAAAACCTTCATTGGACTCTCAGCAGAGCTTATTAATAACAAGACCAGATAGCAGTTTTGGATAAAAGTATGTCGACTTTTGTGGCATCGTGTATCCACTCTTGGCAACTTCGTAAACCTTCTCAATATCGATGCTATTGAGTAAAAATGTGGCTGTTGCCGCACCACTATCGACTAACTTTTTTGCATGTTTAGAGTCAACTGTAAACTTAACGTCAACCTTATTTGCTACCTGCTCTTTTGTTATATTCAACATCTGCTCAAATATGAGATTTTGCAAAATTGAGACATCTAATAACTTTAGCTCTTCAGGCTCAGGCAGATCCTCTACTAATTTTAAGTAACTATCCTTATTAATAAAATTTAGCAACATTCCACTATCTTCAGAAAGAATAAGTCCAATCGATGGTAGCTTGGCATCCTTTTTCGCAAGCAATCTATCCTCTAGCTCTGATATATCATCTTTAGATATCGCAACCTGCTCAACGGTGAAATACTCTTCGAGCTTCTTGACAAAATTGTCATAGTTTCCGTTAGCAGAGTTAAGCAGAACTCGATGGGTAGGTAAAACCTTAAATCCTGCTGCTGCTGAGTTTGCTAAAAACATCATCACATAATTTGATGGATCATCACTTAAAGTCGATGTCGCTAATTGCTCCTCTTGATAGGCTAACGCGGTCTCATAACGGTGGTGACCATCTGCTATTACAATCTGGATATCTTCAAAAAATGATAGTACTTTATCTAAAATCGCTTTATCACTTATTACCCAGATTCGAGAACTTTCACCACTACTTTCATTTACCGTTATATCAGCTTCATTATTTTGCATATATGAACGCCATATATCATCTATTGTCAAGTTGCTGTCATGATATAGACCAAACACTTGCGAAAAATTTGCCTTGCAGCTTCTTGTCAGTTTTAAACGGTCTATCTTAGGACCTGCTAATGTCCGTTCATGTGGATGAATTGATCCTTCACCAAATCGCTCTAATTTCCGCCTGACTATAACACCAATCCGCTCTTCCTCTTGACCGCCTAATTTAAATCGGTGCGCACAAAGGTAGATTGATGGACTTTTCTCCTCGACCAATGTTCCATCCGCTATCCACTCTTCAAAGCTCTTTTGCGATCTACTATATCTATTGTTACCTTCGCAATCTAACGGATACTCTTTGCCCAATATCAATCTGATGATGTTTTTCGGATTACGACTGTAAAGTATATCTTGATGGTCTGATGAAATTACATCATAAGGTGGTGCAATGACCTCTTCTATATCGCCTACCTTGGCACTATTATAGCGAAGTCCTTTAAATGCTAATGTCTTATTCATAGTTCACTTTTTTAAAATTGATTAATCTAGGTTGTTGTTATGGCATAACTACAGCTGAATGATAACCTTTAGCACTTAGGTCAGCTGCTACTACGTCTGCTTCTTTCTTAGTTGTATACGCACCAAAAAGTGTGATTACATTATCGTTATTATCATACTTTAGCATGTGGGCGCCATTGGCGCCAGCTCTGTTGAGCTCCTCTAATAGAAGCTCACCTGCAGCCGATGGGACATGCAATCCAACTTTAATAGCATATGGAAGCTCTAATACTCGTGCGTAGCTTAATGTTCCTTCATACTTAATCTTACTAGCATATTCAATCGCTTCTCCTCGATCTGAAAAACGATCAATTAATACCCGCTGAAACAGACCTTTCCCTGCAATGTCGGCTGTTGTCTCGTAGGCATTGAAGCCTTTCGACCTTAACACCTTAACCAACTGTTTCGACTGTTCATGATTCTTAAACGATGCAACATGAATAACATATCGATTATTCTTTGCAATTTCGCCTTCTTGTTTAGCTATTTCAGTTAACGGTTTTGAAGGTTGCTTGCTCTTGATATTTTTTATAGGGGCATTGAGACTCGCCAAATTATCAGAAACCAGACTAAGACGCCATTGCCGCCATTGACCCCAATGCTGATCAACAATCAGAGTGGCCTCTTGGTCAGTAATCTTAGCTGCATTTGCCTCAACCGATTCAAAGTTTAAGCTTGCACCTTGCAATAGACCATGCAAATTAGACTCTATAAACGAATCTTTATTGCTCTCATATAGCGCTACTATAAATCGATTCTTATCTTTCCCCTTAACTCCACGTGATCGTAAAATTGCTGATAGTGTATCACCTCTTTTAGCCTTGTATGTACGAGCTGAATCCAGATTAACTTTAGATTGGGTAACAGCACTCTTGGATTGATCGCCTTGCTTCTTAGGCAAATCTTGCTTCTTGGGACTACTCTTTTCAACTTTAATCTTGATATTGTCACTACGATATACAGTTACATCGTCACT
>JBLYYQ010000063.1:0-30378 GCA_048550035.1 Nitrospinota bacterium | reverse complement strand
AGCCCATCAAATGTCGAAGTGCCACGCCCCACCTCATCTAAGATCAGCAAACATTTAGATGTCATATTATTTAAAATGTTTGCCATCTCACTCATTTCAACCATGAATGTAGATTGCCCCTTTTGTAACATGTCATGGGCACCAACTCTAGTAAATATCCTATCTACAATCCCGATCGTAGCTTCTTTAGCTGGAATATAAGAGCCTATATGCGTCATCAATACTATTAGCGCTACTTGACGAATGTAAGTCGACTTGCCTGACATGTTAGGTCCTGTAATAATTGATAGCTCTCGATCAAAACTTCCTAACATAGTATCATTTGGCGTGAACTGTTCTTCTAGTAGCAGGTTCTCAATTAGAGGATGACGCCCATCTACTATCTTTACTATCGATGAATCGTTAACCTCTGCTCGGCAATAGTTTCTCTTTTTTGCTAGGATTGCAAATCCAAGGTGCAGATCAACAGTTGCAATCAGTGATGCCATAAATTGAATCTTCTCTAGTTCAGCTACAGCTTTAGCTCGTATCTGCTCAAATAGAGTTATTTCTAGCTCAATAGATTCTCCTTCTGCTGTTAAAATTTGAGACTCCAATTTCTTAAGATCGACACTAACAAAACGAACAGTATGTAATAACGATTGATTTAACATCCAATCAGAAGGAACAGAACTTGACTGACGCTTGCTTACTTCAAAAAAATATCCATATGCTCGATTGTAACGGACCTTTAACGAACTTAAATTAGTCTCCTCTTTGACCTTAGATTCTAACTCGATAATCGCTTTACGACTATCTCTTGCTAATGAGCGTAGTCGATCAAGTTCTTCATTAAAATTATCTTTAATCGCCTGACCATCTGCCACACGTACAGGCGGTGTATCAGAAATGGCTGACTTAATTAGTCTGGTAAGAGATGAAAAATCTTCCCAATTTGATTGCCACTTACTAAAACTTTCGCCACTAAATTTTGAGAGCGCAACTTTGAGTGAGGGGAGATAGCCTAACGATTCTCCTAATGTTAACATATCAGCTGGCGATGCATTAAACTGTGCAACACGTACTACAACACGTTCCAAATCTGCAATGTTACCTAAAATCTCCGCTACTATCTCCGATTGGCTAAAGTTTTCATAGAAGATTGTAACGCTATCTAAACGGCTCTGGATTGCTGATAAATCAGCTAGAGGTCTTAATATAGAATCTCGTAGCAATCTTCCACCCATCGCAGTTGAGGTATGATCTAAAATGTCAAAGAGAGTTTTGCTACCTTGATTATGACTAAAAGAGTTGTCAACTAGCTCTAAATTATGAACTGTTGTGCTATCTAGCCAGATATATTCTCGTGAGTTGATGACGGTGATCTTGTTGATCTGCGACAGTGCTCCTTTTTGTGTGTCCAATAGATAATGGATCAACCCTCCACTTGCTCTAGTTGCAGAGTTCAAACTATCTAACCCAAAGCTAGACAATGAAAAAATTTTAAATTGGTTTAGAATCTTCGCCGTCGCATTCTCTAAACTGAAATGCCACGACTCTATCTTTTCAATCGCTGATGAGCTATATCTCTTCAACAGGTGAAATAAATCTTTCTCATCCTCGATGTTAGATGGAACTAGAACCTGCTTCGGATTACTACGCTCTAGTTCATCTATTAGCTTACATGAATCTTCTTTCGGAAATTCTGTTGTTCGAAATAGTCCAGTTGAAAGATCTGCTAATGCTAAACCAATAACATCTTTAGTTATCGAAACCGCACAAATAAAATTGTTAGATTTATGTTCTAGTAGTGATTCTTCTAAGTTCGCACCTGGGGTTACTATCTTCAAAATATCTCGTTTAACCAGACCTTTGCTCAATTTTGGATCCTCAACCTGCTCACAGATCGCAACTTTATACCCTGCCTTAACCATACGTGGTAAATAGTTATTGAGTGCATGACAGGGAACACCACACATAGGGATCGCATCTTCACCTTTTGACCTAGAGGTGAGTGCTATATTCAGTGTCTTTGATGCTATAATTGCATCATCGCCAAACATTTCATAAAAATTCCCTAATCTGAAAAATAGAATGCAATCAGGGCGACTCTGTTTGATTTCATTGTACTGGCGCATCATCAATGTTACATTTTTACTAGACATTCGTTAACTAGCCTTGCTCTTTGATTTTGCTGAAATATTTCCGTAGCTCGCTACTAAACTGAATCAAGTCTTGCGATACTACTTTACAGTTTGCAACCGAACTCATGAAATTTGAATCACCTACCCAGCGAGGTACAATATGAAAATGGAGATGTTCGCTAATGCCAGCTCCTGCCGCTGATGACTGATTTAGCCCAATGTTAAAGCCGGTAGGACTCATAATCGATTTTAAAGCTTTTATGCTATCTTGTAATATTAGAAATATCTCTTCAAGCTCCGCTAACTTTAGCTCGCTATAATCATCAATATGACGCTTCGGCACAACTAGTAGGTGACCACTATTATAAGGGTACCTATTAAGAAGAATAAAACTATGGCTTCCTCTATAAACTACATTGTTTTTTATATCAGCAGCTCTCTTTGTATAGATGTCACAAAATGTACATCTAGTCGATTTCTTACCTTTGATATACTTTATCCGCCATGGTGCGTAAAGGATTTCTCTGAATTTCATCTTATAATTTTACACTAATGCGTAGCCTTGAAAATATTTTTTCTAAACCTCTCCTTAACCTTCGCAAACAACCTATTTTCTAGCTCCATAGATTGCATGAACTCAGCTTCACTTATCTCATGATCGTAACCTGCAAGGTGTACTATCCCATGAATTATCAACTGATATAACTTGTCGCTATACAAAATAGATTCACTCTTTGCCTCTTGCTTAGCCGTCTCAAATGAGATTACAACATCACCTAAAATGACTACTTTAGAGCCTTGCTTAGAGGGTAAATCTTCTAATGGAAATGCTAAAACATTCGTTGACTTATCGATATTTCGGTATATTCGATTTAATCTTTTCATTTCGTCATCGTCAGTAATGTAAATCGAAAGCTCTACGTTATCTAATTCCAACACCTTGAGTATAAATTTGCTCTTTGCCGTTAGCTCCTTCAATGATGGACGTTTCGGTGCATGACCTACTCGTCTGATGAAAATATCCACAGAGTAAAACCTACTTTAAGCTTTTAATGTTGGGTATTGAATCCTGTTGTGGTGAATTGAAGTTAAAACACGCTCTAGCCCATCTGCTAACTTTGCTAGATCTGATAGAGTTAGATTGCTATTATCTAACTGCCCTTGAATAAATTTATCATTAATAACATCGTTAATAACTTTTCGTAATCTAACTGGAGTCGGATCGACACAGGCTCTGGCAGCAGCTTCTACACCATCTGCAATAGCAACGCAAGCTGATTCTTTCGATGATGGGATTGGACCTGGATATCTAAACGGCTCTTTATCTACCTCTTTGCCTCCATTTTCAACTACTGCCTTATTGTAGAAAAATTTTATTAGTTGGGTCCCATGATGCTCTGGAATCATTACCTTTATCTGAGGTAACAGCTTGTACTGCTTGGCAAGCTCCACCCCTTCTTTAATATGATTAATTAAAATTAAGGCACTCATTGATGGGGCTAACTTATCGTGTGGATTGAATCTGCCTAGTTGGTTCTCAACAAAATATTCTGACTTCTTACTCTTGCCTATATCATGAAACATTGCTCCTGCTCTTGCTAGTAATGCATTGGCCTCTATCGATTTTGCTGCCTCTTCTGATAGATAGCTTACCATCATTGAATGATGATAAGTGCCAGGAGCCTCCATTAATAATCTTCGCAACGCTGGATGATCAGGGTTAGCAAGCTCGATCAACTTTATATCAGATACAACAGGAAAAAATGCCTCGAAAATTGGTATGAAAACAGATACAAATGCAATCGATAAGCCGATACCTAAAAATACTAGTATCACCCCATCCCACCCTTCACTAAAGCTTTTCCCGTAGACCGCAATTATAAACATAAATGCTAAAAATCCATTTACAACCGCAATAATCAGCCCACGCTTAATTAATTCAAGACGCCTTTGAAATGAGCCTGCATTATATGCAGATAAAATTCCACCTACAAATGTCATAATTGTTATCAGGTTGAAATCTTTGTACAATAAGCTTACAAATGCTGCAATGAAAATTGTAAATAAAATTGTTATATCAACGTTAAAAAAGATTGATACTATCAATGGACCTGCTATAAATGGCGTAGCTAATGAAATCTCCTCTACTCCAAAATTTGACACTAGATAATAAATCTTACTCCCATAGTTTGTAACCGCCCATGCTAAAGTCAGATGCCAACATAACAATATCGCCATAAGGAGTTGCAACTTATAGCTCTCTTTGATCTCAACATAGAATTTTCTTATGATTAATGTTGCCAAAGTCAAAAGCATCAGACTAACTAAAAATAGACCTGCAACTTTTGAGTAGGTATTACTTGTTTGACTACTACTTGCAAGTGAAAACAACTTAGCCTCTACAGATTCAGTTACAGTATCGCCTGCCCGAACAATTACCTCGCCTTGCCTAAATTTGAAATAGACCGGCTTTTCTTCTGTTGATGCCTCCTCTTTCCGTTGATTAGTCTCAGATGCGTTAAATGATAGGTTCGGTTCTATTAACTTATCAACCAAAAGTATTACAATTTTTAATAATTCACTATGCTTGCCAAACTCTTTTTTTGCCAATACTTCAATCTGCTCATCCGCCTCATCAAGATCTAATATTGATTCAAAGTTTTTTAGCAGACGCTCCTCTAGAGATGGAAGTACTCTAACCTTTATACCATTTAATGTCGAGGTTGAGAGCTGCTCTTTCCCACTGATAATACCATGGCTTAAAACTTGGCTTGCAACCTTTGCAACTCTATCTAAAATAAGTGGTGCATAGTGATACTTCCTTAATAATTCAAGCTCACTAGCTTCGAATTCTACCTTAAACATCTTAACAAATTCAGTCTCAAGTGTTTTGAAGCCGTCTGTCGCTTCAAACTCTTTTACCTTCTTAATATCAGCATCGGTCTGCTTTTTAAACTTCAAATTACGGTTAAAATATCCAATAGATCTTCGATACTCGTCACCACTATAGGTAGCATATCCTTGAGTCATTATGTCGAATGCGTTCATCGCATTTGCTAACTTGTTTTGCTCAATATTTAAATCAAGGTCATAAACATCAATCACACGATCTTTTGCTTCTTCCCTATTCTGGCTGGTTGACGCTACATCTTCGACCAGAAGTTCTTCGTAGATCTTGACTGTATGAGGTGCAATTGAACCTTCTTGATAAACTTCAAACTTATTGCTAACTAGAGGGACCATCAATAATGCAAGAAATAGGGCTGTTGCCCCAATCAATCCAACAACATAATAATCAATCTGTCTTAGAAGCCCTGCAGGTGCAACCTCTTGTAATGCTAAGAATGGTGAAATTTTCTTTTTGAATATTGTCTCATCTTTTTTTTGAAGCGAGTCAGAGTTAATAATCTTCTTCTTGCTAGACATAGAGTTATTCCTGACAGCCTGTCTGTCTGTTGTCATAATCGTCATACGCTTGAATGATAGTTTTCACTAGCGGATGGCGAACAACATCTTTATCTGTAAACTCTACAAATCGGATCTGCTTCTGGTTTCTTAGAACATCTCTAATATGAATCAGCCCTGAATCAGATACCTTCTCTAGATCAATCTGTGTTATATCACCAGTAATCGCTACTTTGGAATTACTCCCTAATCTAGTTAAAAAGAGCTTCATCTGTTTCTTTGTTGCATTCTGAGCCTCGTCTAAGATCATAAACGAATCATCAAATGTTCGGCCTCGCATATAAGCAAGTGGGGCGATCTCGATCTGATTCCGCTCGATTATACCGTTGGCCTTATCATAGCCTAGAATATCAAAAAGGGCATCGTACAATGGACGAAGATATGGATCAATCTTCTCTTCTAATGTGCCAGGTAAGAAGCCTAGACGCTCTCCTGCTTCAACCACAGGTCTAGCTAATACAATCTTGGAGACCTCTTTGTTCATCAAAGATAAGAGTCCCTCTGCAATTGCAATATATGTCTTGCCGGTCCCTGCCGGTCCTATTGCAATCGATAGTCCAAAATTTCGAATCGCCATTATATAGTCTTGCTGCTTTAATGAGCGAGGAACTATCTGCTTCTTCCCAACAATAATACTTAGCTCGGCTGACAATATATCTCTAACTCTCTTTGTAGGATTATAATAGAACATGTTTATAATATGGCTAATGTTAGCTAGGTCAAAATCTAGATCTTCTTCAACTAATAAAAGTAGCTCTTCTAATAATGAGCGAACCTGTTCATTGGAGAGTTTATCCTCACCTATTATATGAATATTCCCATTGCGAGTAACAATGCTTAAATCAAATAGCTGTTCAATCTGCTTGAAGTTACTATTATTCGCACCGGCAACCTCTCTTAAGCTACTAATGCTCTCTACAGCTAAATCGATTGCCACCTAAGATATTTTTTATCCATATTATTATTAGCTTCATTTTAAGAGAATTAGCTCAAAAATACAAGCTATAGACTGTAAGCTCCATCTATAGTTAACTTCCACAAACTCAATATTGACCTAAATATTACTATTAAATATTTAGATCTCAAGCACTTATCAGCTAAACTTACTTTTCTACTTTAACTATGCTTCGCTTTTTCAAACAGGCCAAAAGAATTAATTGGCGCGCCCGGCAGGAGTCGAACCTGCAACCTACTGATCCGAAGTCAGTTGCTCTATCCAATTGGGCTACGGGCGCTCTGGAGTTGATATACTAACCTAAAACTTTATCGACTTCATCAAAGATTTCGGTCGGCACTCTTTTTTCTACATATTCTGCATTCGCTTTAGCTTGAGCAGCGGTTTTGGCACCAATAATTGCTCCTGTAACTTTACTGTTTCTTAATACCCATCTAATTGCAAGAGCTGTTAGTTCTATTTTGTACTTTGCCGCTATTATTTTTAACTGCTCGACTTTATTAATGGCATCTAAATAGCGATCTGGTGCAAATAATCCGAAATTCTTTTTGCCTCGCCAATCATTATAATCTGACTCCTTACTGTACTTACCTGTTAACAGCCCTGATGCTAGTGGACTGTAAACAATGGTAGCTACATCATTCGCGTTAGCAAACTCAAAAAGATTATCAGCAGGGTCTTGCCATAACATACTATATTGTGGCTGAATCGATACAATATTAGCAATCTTTAGACTAGCAGCTAATTGATCTTTTGAAAAATTACTCACCCCAATCGCTTTAATCTTTCCTCGCTCTTTCAATCTTGTCATCGCACCTAATGAATCTTCTAATCGAGTTGAAGGGTCTGGCCAATGAATCTGCAATAGATCAATCGTCTCTACATTTAGACGTTTAAGCGATAGATTAACCTCTTCTTCTATTGAATCTGCTTTGAGTGAATGGTAAAGCGACTTTAATGATTGATTTTTCCACCTTAATCCAACTTTTGTTGCAATAACTATCGGATCCGGACTATTAAACCTCTTGATCGCCTTACCTATAATCTCTTCAGAGTGACCAAATCCATAAACAGGTGCAGTATCTATCATAGTTACACCACTCTCAAATGCTGCTATAATAGTCTGAATCGCTTCTTCTTCGTTGACGTTGGACCAGAATGGTTCTCCACCAATCCCCCACGACCCAAAAATCAATTCTGAGATATTTACTCCTGGGAGCTTCTTTGATAGCGCTACTTTTTTCATTTAGACTACCCTCTTAAACAGATATTTATATATAATTACTCTTTGATTTTTTAACTTATTTGATTATGGACTCTAACTTAATAATATTAAAGAGAGATTATCTCTCTATCTTTAAAGATCTGCTAGACAATTATCCTGCAGAAGCGTGTGGAATCATTATTGGTGACAATCTTAACCTTGAAAACAATCTAGTAAGGCCATGTAAAAACATTCAAGATGAGATGATAAAAAAGTCCCCTGAGCAGTTTAGCGTCAACTCTAGCCGGCGATACTATATGGATCCAAAAGATATCATGAATGTATTTAATGAGATGGCTGATAAGAAATTGGAGCTTGTCGGATTATATCACTCACACCCTGATGCTGACCCTTACTGGTCCAACGAAGATCATAAATCTGCGATGTTTGCTGATTCTGATTACCCTTCTTATCCGCTTGCGAATAATATAGTTATTTCAGTCAGGGATGGTAAAATTGCCAATGGTGCTATATATATATGGGACAATAGCTCAAAAAAGTTTGAAAAAAAGATTACTATTGATAGCAATGGTATTGAAAAAAGGGAGTTAGGCTGATTTATTGATCCCTCGTCTAATGGTAGGACAGCAGACTCTGAATCTGTTAATCGAGGTTCGACTCCTCGGGGATCAGCCAATTTATCGCAGTACAATTAGAGGCAAGTGGCAACAAAATCTCTTCAAAAACAAAAAGGGTTCTATATTTATATAATACTATTATCTGAACGAATGAAAGGTTGAACTTCCTTGCTAGATAGAGTCTTGATTGTTGATGATGACCCAACAATCGCAACATTTGCTAAGTTGATTCTTGAAAAAAACGGGCACTATCAAGTAGATCTAGCGAGCAGTGGTGAGGAAGCACTCGCTATGATTGAAGATAATCGCCCTGATATTATTCTACTAGATGTCATTATGCCTGGTATGGATGGATTTAAGACTACCGAAAAGTTAAAGCTCAGTAATAAAACAGACTCGATCCCAATTATTATGATTACCTCTAAATCAGAGGTGGACGATAAGCTAAAAGGGATGAAGCTTGGTGCCAATGATTATGTTACCAAACCGTTCAATCCGGACGAATTGATCGGAAGAGTCAATACACAGTTGCGAATCAAACGGTTAGAAAAGGAGAGTGGCGATAAAAAAGAACTCGCAGCTGTCTTAAAAATAGCAGCCGCCATCCAGCATGAAATAAATAATCCACTCACAGGGATCATAGGGAATATCGAGCTTTTACAAGAGTGGCGCCATCTCGATCATGACGAATTAGATCAATCGCTAGATGAGATAGCAAAGTTATCCATCCGAGTAAAGGATATTGTCGCCAAGATGAGCTCGCTTAAAAAAATCGTCTCAACAGAATATCTCCCTGGTAACGAAATGGTCGATATTGGCGAATCATCAGTCGAGATAATTGATGATGGCAATATTTAAGGCTACTTCTAGCTGCAAAGAGAGCTTACCTCTATAGCAGAGTCGCAATCAAGAGAGAGCTATTTTAGAATCTTCATCGTCTTTAGTATATTTAGTAGCTCTGGCATAGTTTCCGTACCTTTTGTGCTATTGCAATGTCCACAGAGGAGCTGTAAATTTTCTATATTATCTCCGCCACCTTTATGACTTGGAACTATATGGTCAATAGTAAAATTTCGATAGTCAAACCGAGTTTTGCAACCGTTACAGATACCCTCCTGCTTGCCAAATAGGTAATGTTTATTATCTCCCTTAGAGATGCTTTTCGTGGTATCTGTTCTTTCTGGAATATCTTCTCTATATATAACCTTCTTCTTCCATTTATATAGATCCTCAGGGTCTGGTACCTCTTTTTGTAAACGGTCTTTTACGAGATCGTATGCTTTTTTTGAAATATCAATACCGACCCATTCTCTATCTAATTTCTCAGCAGCAATACAGGTAGTAGCGCAACCACAAAAAGGATCTAAGACAATATCGCCTACATTGCTTGATGCCTTAATAATCCGCTCTAAAAGGGCTACTGGCTTTTGAGTCGGATAGCCTTGGCGTTTGTTTTTTCTTTCATAATCAATCTGTACCCAATCTCTAGAAGGTATTTTTTCAGGTACGTATTGCATATACACTTCTGCTGTTCCTTCCTTTTCTTTTGGCGCAAAACCTCCGCCATTTTTATATCTTAAGATATAATGTCTACCTATGGCATCTTTAAACCTTGACATAGCTTTTCTTGAGCTTTCTTTTAATGGCTCACCAATCTCAAACCAATTGAATACCCATTTTTTAGATTTAGTATAATAAAATAGCGTATCATGTTTTGTGTTGTACCTCTTTTTACTTAATTCTCTGCCCTCATAACACCAGATAATCTCGTTCCTGAAATTCTTTTCGCCAAAAATAGAATCAAGTAGAAGTTTTAGATAATGAGACATCGTCGGATCGCAATGTAGATAGATAGAGCCTGTCGGTTTTAATACCCTATGAACCTCTAGTAGCCTGATTGCCATATAGATCAGTGCTCTTATCGCCAATCCTAATAATCCCTTGCAGATATTCATTTATTACTGGATACTCTTCAGCTATTAACCCTACCCACTCATCCTTGACATCCTCTGCCCTAAATATATCTTGAAATGAGGCACCCTCGGCAGAGCTCCCTATCGGAGCAGTAAATACTTTCTTCTTATTAAATGGT
Organism: Nitrospinota bacterium; assembly: GCA_048550035.1. GTDB lineage: Bacteria > Nitrospinota_A > UBA7883 > UBA7883 > JBLYYQ01 > JBLYYQ01. Next base: position 19,901 of record JBLYYQ010000063.1, on the reverse strand, counting down.
GGGTCTAAATATATCAGGTCTATAGAATCGCTATCAATCCCACGCAAAACCTCTAGGTTATCTCTACAGAAAATCGTTCTATTTTTTAACGTTTCTTGCATACTTTTTAACAGTTTCTCTTAACTATTAGGTCAAGTTTCTTATCTTATTGCTCAAACTTTACTCTGCCTAATTAGTCGATGACTTTTCTTTTCGCAGATCGTGGATCGTTTTAAGCTTGATAATCTCAAAATGTTTCTTCTCACGCGGAGTCGTAATGATCGCTTCATCACCCTCCTCTTTGCCGATCAATGCTTTCCCGACAGGTGATGCAAGTGATATCTTGCCACGCTCTGGATCTACCTCTTCTGGAAAAACAAAGCTATACTTCACAATCTGCCCATCATCAAGATTCTCTAGCTCTACTTCTGAGCCGAGCCCAACCGTATCTTCGCTGATTGCATCTAAATTGACCGACAGTATCTCACTAATTCTCTTTTGTAGATGAGAAATCCTAGATTCTACAAATCGTTTACGCTCCTTTGCGGCATCATATTCAGCGTTCTCTGAGAGGTCACCATGGTCTGCCGCTATCTTAAGCTCCTTAGGGAGTGTGACCTTTAACTCATAATCTAACTGCTCTAGCTCTACTTCTAACTTCTCTATTATCGCTCGCTTCATACTAATAAAAAATCCTTAAAAAAACAGAGTTAGTAACTACTACCTCTTCTCAACCGGTATGTAATCTCGCTTCTTGGCACCTACATATAGTTGACGCGGGCGACCTATTTTCCTTGGCTGTTCTTGAATCATCTCATTCCATTGCGTGATCCACCCGATAGAGCGACCTAATACAAATAAGACTGTAAACATATTAGTCGGAATACCTATTGCTCTTTGGATGATACCAGAATAAAAATCAACATTTGGATAGAGCTTTCGTTCAATAAAGTAAGGATCCTTAAGTGCAATCTCCTCTAGCTTTAGTGCTATATCGAATAGTGGATCATCTACTTTAAGCGATTCTAAAACCTCATAACACTCTTTTCTGATAATCTTTGCTCGTGGATCATAATTCTTATAAACACGATGCCCAAAGCCCATCAGGCGGAATGGATCGTTAGGATCTTTTGCTTTTGCAATATATTTTTCAATATTCTTATGATCTCCAATCTCTTCTAACATATTTATTACTGCCTCGTTAGCTCCTCCATGAGCTGGACCCCATAAAGTACTAACTCCAGCAGAAATGCAAGCATATGGATTCGCTTGTGATGAGCCAGCTAATCTTACAGTCGAAGTCGATGCATTTTGCTCATGCTCGGCATGGAGAATGAACATCACTTCTAATGCCCTTGAAATCACAGGATTAACTTCATAATCCTCGGTTGGAAATCCAAACATCATATAAAGAAAGTTATCTATATAGCTGAGACTATTTTTTGGAAATAAAAGTGGCTCGTTTCGTGAATATCTAAATGCCCATTATGAAATCGTTGGCATCTTGGCTATTATTATATGGGCGGTTATCTCTCTACTATGTAAATCATCAATATCAAGAAAGTCATGATAAAAAGCACTTAGCGCTCCAACTACCCCTACCATAACTGCCATCGGATGGGCTCCTTTATCAAACCCATCATAAAATCCTCGTAGACTCTCTTTTACTAATGTATGTTTAGTTATCGTCTGCTCAAATGTCTCAAGCTCGGTAGCGGTTGGCAACTCTTTGTACCACAAAAGATAGCAGACCTCTAAAAAGCTACTATTCTTTGCTAACTGCTCAATAGGGTAGCCTCGATAGAGTAAAATACCCTCCTCACCATCAATGAAAGTTATCTCAGATTCGCATGAACTAGTTGATGTAAAACCTGGATCAAAGGTAAACATCCCAAGCTCTTTGTAAACTTTTCTTATATCTATAACAGGTGGTCCATGAACCGCATGAATAATTGGAACCTCAATTGACTTCCCTGTTGAATTATCTGTGATCGTAGCTGTCTTCTTGCTCATATAATAACCTCGCTTTTCTAACTATTAATTATAATTTCCCATGCTTGCCGTCACACCAAGGTGGGCTATCAGTATACTTACATAAACACCACGGTACTGACTTCTTCTCAGTTATCACTACCTCCTTAGGACTGAACTCACTCCCCTTATGGGAGCCATCACAAAACGGCTGATCAGACGACTTACCGCACGCACACCACCAATATGTTCCAGGTTCCATCTCTAGAACCAATGGCTTCTTTGCATATATATTAGGCTTCTTATCCATTTGATTGTTCCCTTTCTATTTTGAACTTATTTTATACTAGAATTAAATTATTGCAAGATTGATGATTTTTTTCCTATAAATTGACCTCCCTTATTTGAATTTAATAAGAAATTTTATATAATAAGGTTATAATTAACTATACTTACAGTAAAAACTATCTTACTATTGGGTATAGCTTATTATCAGAATATATTAAATCTTGACTATTTCATTACTAAGTTTTGTTTTAAAGAATAGCCAGAAATTTTTTTTAGAGTCGCTTATAATATTGCTGACTGTTTCACCATCCATAGAGCAGCAATATCAATCGGTTAATGTATCTAAAGTGTTATCTGTTTATGATGGTGATACATTCAGAGCCAATATTGATCAATGGCCTCCTATCATCGGTAAAAATATAGCTATCAGGTTAAATGGGATTGATACAGCTGAGATAAATGGTCGCTGCAAATTTGAACGAGAGCTCGCCATTAAAGCTAGAAACTTTGTCCGGCGTAAACTTATTAATGCAGAGAAAATAGAGTTAACTAACCTAAAGCGAGGTAAATACTTTCGGATAGTTGCTAATGTTTGGGTTGATGGTAGCAATCTCTCAGAACAGATATTAGCTAATAAGCTTGCCTACCGATATAATGGCAAAAAGAAGCAGAGTTGGTGTGATAACTCTCACTATTAATATCAAAAAATAACTATGCAGTGATCTAGCCAAAATTGCGCAAATATTCCGATCATCATCCCACTTTACCTAAAAGATAAGATATCTACCTGCTTTAAAAAAAGTCTCTTTAGTTTACTTTTAGCGATCTATTTTAACAATTTAGCTACCCGTTTGATCCGCTCAATCCCTTCGCTAATCTGTTCCATCCTGAGTGCATATGAGATTCTAATATTATTATCTGCCCCAAAAACAGCGCCTGGTACTACTGCAATTTCGGCCTCTTCTAGTAAAAACTTTGTGACATCAAAGCTATCTTTTAAGATCAAATCGTTCCATCTCTTTCCAAACCAACCAGAGATATTTGGAAATAGGTAGAATGCTCCATCAGGTGTGAGTGTAGAGATCCCCTCAATGTTAGACAATTGATCGACCAAAAGATCACGCCTTTCTTTAAACTGGGCAACCCACTCTTTGATATGAGTTGGTCCCTCTTTTAATGCTGCAAGGGCGCCATACTGAGAAAATGTAACAGGATTTGAAGTCGATTGACCCTGTATTGTAGAGAGTGCTTTGATGATCTTCTCATCGGCTAATGCCCATCCTATCCGCCACCCTGTCATGGAGAAATTCTTTGATAGTCCAGATACAATTACAAGGTTTTTCCTAATCTCATCATGATAGAAAGGGAGAGACCTCAGTGGTCGATCTCCATAATAGATATCTTTGTATATTTCATCTGCAATAACTAATAGATCATGCTTAAGAGCAATCTTTGATACTGCGACAAGGGTAGATTCATCAAATACCGCTCCTGATGGATTGGAAGGAGAATTGAGAATAATTGCTTTAGTCTTACTTGTGATTAAACTTTCAAGTTTATCTGGATCAATAGCGAAGTTATCTTTTTCATCCGTATCTAAAATAATAGGAACACCTTCTGCCAATAGTGTCATATCAGGATATGATACCCAGTAAGGAGCGGGGATAATAACCTCATCTCCTTTAGAGATAATCGCCTGCAGTAGATTGTAGAGCGCCTGTTTGCCACCTGCCGTGATAATGGTATTACTAGCTTTGTAATCTAGATTTTCACTCCTTTTATAAAACGATGCTAGCTCCTCTCTTAACGCTGGCATACCTGCTGCATCTGTATACTTTGTCTGACCATCGTTTAATGCCTTGATTGCCGCATCTTTGACAAAATCTGGCGTTCCAAAGTCAGGCTCGCCAGCACCAAATCCGATAATATCAACACCGGATGCCTTTAACGCTTTAGCCTTAGCAGTTATCTCCATTGTAGCTGACGGTTTAATCAGTTTTAAGCGAGATGATAATTCAACCATTGTTTCAACCCTTTCATGCTCTAAAAAAAATTATTTACTGTATCGAATTTTAAGTGCCTTTACTACATTGGCAGGTGCTATCGACGATACATCACCTCCTAGCATTGCAATCTCTCTTATTACAGTAGAAGATACGAATGAATACTTCTCTGATGGCATCATTAGTACTGTCTCAACCTTTGATGAGAGACGACGATTAATTGATGACATCTGTAATTCATATTCAAAATCAGAAACAGCCCGCAACCCTTTTAAAATTATTCTTGCATCAACCTGTTCTAGGAAATCAACTAACAGACCATCAAATGCAACAGCTCTAATATTACCGAAATCTTTGGTAGCATCTTCTATAAAGCCTACACGCTCATCTATGTTAAATGTTGGCGCTTTGTTCTCATTAAGAGCAACGGCAACAATCACTTCATCAAACAGGGTGGTACCTCGTCTCATAAGATCAATATGACCAGATGAAACAGGATCAAATGTGCCAGGATAGACTGCTCTTAACATTATATAACTTTCACCATATTAAAAAATATTGTTAAAAAATCGATTAGCCACAACTATTTACCGCTTCTGGTTTAATCGAATAGCTTTCTGATATCCTTTATTGAAACCATCCATCGCCCCTTCTAGCGTCGCCATATTAACACAAAAGGCCAAACGGATGTATCCTTTCTTTCCAAAACCTCTACCTGGGACTACCAAAATATTATATTCCTTCAAAAGTTTAACAAATTCTAACTCATCATCAAGCGGGCTCTTAACGAAAAGATAAAATCCACCAGCAGGAGCGATAAACTCATATCCGATTAATCTTAAACTGCTAACTAAAAAGTTGCGATTCTCTTCATACTCAACGCACGATGGTTGATAATCTATGAAATTTGCCACTACCTGTTGCATTAGTGCAGGAGCGTTTACAAAGCCTAATGTCCGATTAGCAAATGTTGCACCAGCATAAACTTGTTGATAATCATCAATTTCAGGACTAATTACCATAAATCCAATCCGTTCGCCTGCAAGACCTAACTCTTTGGAAAATGATCTACAAATTATCAAATTCTGATATATCCCAAATAAGTCAGGAACTTGTGCACCATCAAACAGAATCTTCCTGTACGGATCATCAGCAATCATATATATAATCCGTTGATTCTCTTCTGATTTTGATTTTAGGAGACTTGCCAATGCTTCAAGTGATGATTTTGAATATATTGCACCGGTTGGATTATTAGGAGAATTGATTATGATTCCCCTCGTTTTACTCGATAGTTTTGATTCAATAGCGCCAATATCAAGAGAAAAATCAGATTCAAGGCTATCTGCAATGACTATTTTCCCATTACAGTTTTCAACATAAAAAATATAGTCAGGAAAATAGGGTGCTATAATAATAATCTCATCATCTGGATCAATAATAGTTTTCAAGGCGACATTCAATCCCCCAGCCGCACCTGCGGTCATCACTACATTATCAGCTTTAAAGTTCTTCTTGTAACTGCTAGAACATACGGTTGCAATTTTGCTACGGACTGACTCAAAGCCACTATTTGACATATAGCGGCTCATCCCTTTCCGATCTAATGCGACAATCTCCCTTAGCTCATCTTTAATCTTATCTGGTGGCTCTAAAATAGGGTTGCCAAGCGATAGATCATAAACTTGGTCATCACCTAAAGATCCTTTTAACCTTGATCCCTCTTCAAACATTTTCCGAATCCAAGAGCTATCATCAAGTTTTTTTCTAATATTATCTGCAATCGTCATAAAAATAGTTTAGAACAGATTAGGATTTAAAAGTAGTATGAAAAGTAGACTATTTTTATAGAAAAAAGAGAAAGAACAGATTATGGATAGAGAACTTTTTAAAAAAGTGCAACTTGCTGCCAGAAATCTTATCGAAGTGGAAAGAGATGCTTTAACGAGGCTAATAGCATTGCCAGATAGTAATGAGTTTGCAGAGGCAATTAATATATTATTAGAATGTAAGGGTAAAATATTTACAATCGGACTAGGTAAATCTGGGCTAATTGGGGCTAAGATAGCGGCAACCTTTTCAAGTGTCGGGAGAAATGCCATCTTCATTCATGCTGGCGATGCACTTCATGGCGATATGGGTGTGTTGGGAAAAGATGATGCTGCTATACTAATCTCGAAAAGTGGTGAAACCAAAGAACTACTAGAGGTTCTATCATTTCTTCAGAAGAGTAATAATAAAACTATCGCAATTACCAATGATAGATCCTCAAGCTTAGCTAAAGGGGCAGATGTTGATCTTGAGTTGGATGTAAAGCTAGAAGGATGCCCCTTAAACCTAGCCCCAATGGCATCAACTAGCGCAACATTAACCATAGGAGATGCATTGGCAAGTGGATTGATGGTCGCATCAAATTTCAAGCCAGAAAAATTTGCAAAATACCACCCTGGCGGTAAGCTTGGCGCCATATTAACAAAAAAAGTCTCTGATATTGTCGATACTGAAAACAATCCAATCTGCAATGAAAATAGTCTATTAAAAGATGCACTCCTAATTTTAATTGAGAAGAAAATGGGGGCTATCAACATCGTAAATAATCAAAACAGCTTAACAGGCTTTATGACCGATGGTGATGTAAAACGGATCTTAGTTGATTTTGACTATCAGACATTAAATAAGAAAGTAAATTTATTTATGACTAAAAAACCGATAACAATTACTTTAGGTGAGTCATCGGCAGTTGCGCTTGATCTTATGGAACAACGCAATTCACAAATATCTACACTCCCTGTAATTGATGATAAGGGTAGACCTGTTGCGATATTAAGATTGCACGATCTTATAAGGTCACACTATTGATATAGCCAGCATTCAACCATAGCATCGTCTAATAGAATAGTTGGTGGCTTCTCTTTTTTGCATATTGGAATCATATCTTTGCATCTAGGATGGAACGAACAACCTTCTGGGAGATTGAAAATATCTGGCGGTTCACCCTTGATTTCTGTTAAATATTGATTGAGGTTACGCCGCGATGGTACTGAGTTCAACAATGCCTGACTGTAGGGATGTTTAGGTGATAAGGTAATATTACTACTGCTAGCTAGCTCTACAACTCTCCCTGCATACATAACGGCAATATTTTTGCATATTGAACCTACAACAGCAATATCGTGCGATATGATTATAAAAGTCGACTGGAATCTATTTTGGATATCTTTAATCAGATCTAGTATCTCAGCCTGAATAGTAACATCTAATGCGGTAGTCGGCTCATCTGCAATGATAAGTGATGGAGAGAGGACAAGAGCAATCGCAATCATAACTCTCTGCCTTAGCCCGCCTGATAGTTGATGCGGATATGAGTGATAGACCTTTTCTGGGTCTGGAATCTGAACACTCTTTAAAATCTGAACAACTTTTGAGTAGACATAGTCGTTGCTCCTATTTTTTTCATGAATCTCAACTACTTCACCAATCTGATCCCCAATCTTGAATACAGGATTAAGAGCACTCAGAGGCTCTTGAAATATCATACTTATCTCTTTGCCTCTGATCGACTGCAACTCTTTTTCGCTACTACTTAGTATATCTTTTCCATTGAAGAAAATTTTTCCACTTTTAATTATTGCTTGCCGCGGGGCTAAGTTAAGTATCGACAATCCTAGCAATGTTTTACCAGAACCAGATTCGCCAACAACTCCTAATGATTCAGTCTGGTCAACTCTTAATGAGAGATTATTTAGTGCAGTCCCGCGATCTCCATCTCGACTAAACTCAATAGTGAGCGATTCAATATTTAACAATTTAACCATGAAACAATATTAACCATCCATAGCAGAATATCAATCTGTAATATTTTCATACAGATTGGAACGAACTATTCCAAGTCCAGATTAGGTTGTCTCTTTTGCATAAAAAAAAGAGGAGAACTTACCTATTTTAAGTAACCTTAAAAAGTAAATAGGGGCTATACAACTTAGTAAGGATGCAACAAAAGATGTTGCGAAGTTATTAAGAGGAGCTATAGGTAGTATGAAAATAACCCTACTAAAAAATGAAAAAGAGGAGAACTTAAATTCTAATTCATCCTTGCAACATAAAACTGATCGACAGTTTTTAACTCTTTTGAAGAAGAATTTAATCTCAGAAGAAGAATTAGAAAAAGCGATCAATATTTCATATTTAAAATTCATTGATATTGCAGAGTATCTTATAAACAGTAAGATGATAGGTAAAGTTGAACTGTTGGAAGCTATCGCAAGCTCTCACAATGTTGATTATATCGATTGCAATAGAGACTATACCCCTCCTATTGAGCTACTGCAATATTTAGAGCTTGATGAACCATTTAAGTTGATGGAAGCAAAATGTTTTGTTCCATATAAAGTTATAGATAATCAGCTAATAATTCTATCAAACTCACCAGCTAGTTTAGTAGGTGAGTTAGCACTAGATAAGATTATTACAGGGATCGAATACCAGATCTCATTGGCAATCGAGAGTGATATTCATAATTTAATTAAAAATCTTTATAATAGACTAGCAACGGCAAGTAACGGATCAATCGGAATTTCCAATCCGACAAAATTAGTAAGCGATATTTATAATGAGAGTAAAGATTCCATTCTAGAGAGGGTCGCAAAGGCTAAATCCATCTTAGGGAACAATGATATATTAGTTGAAGCAATGGCGCTCGATAAGATTTCTAAGATGGTAATTGATCGTAATATAACTGCCATTCACCTTGAGGCATCAAAGGAATCAGAACCGCTTCTAATAAGGTTAAGAATTAATGGTCAATGTATAAACTATAGAACCATTCCGGTCTCTTTTAAGGAGAGGTTCATTAACTATATTAAAGATGAGAGTGGACTTTCTAAGAGCCGTGCTGGAGTTATTAGTCAAGGAGAATTATTAGTCAATCTAGTTGACAATCGTAAGATAAAATATAAGGTTACAGTAGTACCAACCTCTTCAGAATCAGAAGATGTCATCCTTGACCGTATCCAAGAGGTTGAGTTGACCCCTATTAATAGGCTCGGTATGAGCCACAATCAGTTATCACTATTGGAAAGTAACCTTCAATCAAGCAAGGGGCTAATAGTAGCTGCAGGTGCAGATAGATCTAATGCAACAACCACCCTATATTCAATGTTCAATCATGTTATAAATAGCAGTAAGAAGGTCTGGAATCTAGAAACTCCTGCAAAATTTTCTCACAGGGATGTCAAAAATATTTTCTTAAAAGATAATAATGAGAATGCCAAGAAAGAGGCATTGGATATCTTAACCGGCAGTGATGCAGATATAATTTTGGCAGGAGAAATTCAGGGTGAACAGTTGCTAAATAGTCTGATTAATGTTGCAGAGTCAGGCAAGCTCTGCTTTGCACTAATTAAAGCTGAAAATTCGATTGAAGCAGTAGTTGAGCTGACAAAGGAAGCAAAAGACAAGCTAAGACTATCTAACATTTTAAAGCTAGTCGTTTCACAGCAGGTAATTCCTCAACTTTGTAACCATTGCAAAGAATCATATAGACCAACCTATTATGATATTCAAAGCTTGATTAAAAGTTATGGAGAAAATCTCTGGGTAGAGTTACAGGTTAACATTCCAACCTTAACGCTATTTAGGGCGGTAGGTTGTAGGAGGTGTAATAGTAGTGGCTATATCGGGAGTGTTGGAGTCTATGAGCTATTAGGTAATAATAGCACAATAAAAGAGATCATTCGAGGAAATGGACGAGCAGTCGACCTTCGTCCTGCTGCTCTCTTGAATGGGATGAGAACCATCCGCCAAACTGTAGTTATGCATGTACTAGCAGGTAATATATCGGTCGATTTTCTACGAACATTTAACTGCGCTATCTAGCTGCTAGACCAATGATATCGGTGACAGAATTATAATTGAGTCTCTCAAGCAATATATCAAGCTCATCAATAATTGAATGTACGATTGTTGGGTCAACAAAGTTATGCGATCCAATCTGTACAGCAGAAGCGCCTGCCATTAAAAATTCGACCACATCAGATGCATTAGTAATTCCTCCAATTCCAATGATAGGTATCTTCACAGCCTCATAAGCATCCCAGATCATACTTAATGCAATAGGCTTGATTGCAGGTCCAGAGAGTCCCCCTTTAATATTTGCAAGGGAAGGAGATTCTTTTAGAATATCTATTGCCATACCTCGAACAGTATTAATTAAGGACAACCCATCGGCCCCTTCAGATTCGCCGATATGTGCAAACTCTTTGATGTCGGTTACATTAGGTGATAGCTTTACAAATAGAGGCAGATCGGTGGCCGCTCTGCAGGCAGCAATCACCTTTTTACTCTCAATAGGATCAGAGCCAAAAATAATCCCTCCCTTTCGTACATTCGGACAAGATATATTTAATTCAATTCCAGAAACCAACTCTAGATCAGTTACTTTCTTCGTAAGTAGAGCATAACCGTCAACAGAGGTTGCAAAGATGTTGACCAACATTTTACACTTTTTGATCTTCAATGATGGTATAACCTGATTCTTGAATTTTTCAAATCCAATATTTTGCAGACCTATTGAGTTTAATAATCCTGATGGAGTTTCGATCATTCGTGGTGTAGGGTTGCCACTCATAGGTAAGATCGACAATCCTTTAGTTACAAATCCGCCAATCTCATCCAACGGATAAAACTGCTCAAATGAGTTACCATACCCAAATGTCCCAGATGCCCCTAATATCGGATTAGCGAAATTTATATTTGCAATCTTTACAGTAAGATCAGCCATAAATTAAATCAGTATCCTCTCAATATTAAAAACAGGTCCGTCAACACAGACAGTATGATAAGACTCCTCTCCTTGAGCTTTTTGAACACAACCAAGACATACCCCAAATCCGCAACCCATCATATTCTCTAATGAAAGATAGAGTGGAATATTATAGTTGTCACTTAGTTTTGAGAGAGCTTTCATCATCGGCAACGGACCGCAACCGTAGATCAGCTCTGGGATATTACTCTTATCAAGTAGTCTATTGGCAATCAGATCAGTTACCATCCCCTCGTAATGAGAGCTTGCATCTTCTGTTGCAGCAGAAACCTTGATTCCTAAAGATTTGAATCGCTCATATAAGAAGAGGCTCTTCTGATCTTTAGCGCCGATAAAGAGTTCCATTTTTGGTATGATATCCAAATTTTGCTCAACGAATGTTAAGAATGGTGCCACACCTGTTCCACCTGCTACTAACCAGAGTGATTGAAAATTAAAAGTTGGTTTTTCAAAAAATCTTTTCCCAAACGGACCTACAACATCTATTTCAGCTCCAACCTCACAGTTGCCCAAAAGCTCGCTTGTCTTACCTACGATTTTGACCAGTATTTCAATAGTACTATTATCTTCTGAATAGGATGCAATTGAGAATGGACGGCGAAGGTATGGATCTGATAAGTTGTTAACCTTAATCATCACAAATGAGCCAGCTTCTGGTCGCCTAAATTTTGATTCTACCTGCAATGTTGTTAAGAAAACATCTTTAGCTATAAACTTTTGTTTTAGAATACGAGCGTTCATAGTCTAATCTACTTTTAATGAATCTATAATCTTATCAGCACCTTTTGCAAGTAGCCGCGTGGCAAGTTCTCTCCCTTTTTCAAATCTGTCACAATGAGGAAATGTAAGACTCTCCTTGAAGATCGTCTTCCCATCAACAGATCCGACAATACCGGTAAGGTGAATAATATTGTTCTCAACTAATTTTGCAGAAGCCCCAATCGGCGCTTGGCATCCTGCCCCTAATCGTTCAACAAATGCTCGTTCAGCCTCAACCTCTGCCATCGTGGTCGGATCATTAAGGAAATCTAGGTATGATGTGGTCCTTATATCATCAATTCTTGTCTCAATTGCAAGCGCCCCTTGTCCTGCAGCTGGAATAAAAGTATCACTATTAAAATGTTCGGTTATAGTATCTTCTAACCCAAGTCGAACAAGACCTGCTTCTGCTAATACTATTGCATCAATCGGTTCAGTTTTAAGCTTTGCTAACCTCGTCCCGACATTCCCTCGCAATGGAACAATGTTAAGGTCAGGTCGTAGATTTAGTAGCTGAGCTTGACGCCTTAACGATGAAGAACCTATTGTAGCTCCTTCTCGCAACTGATTAAAAGGGATATTATCGTTGCTAACCAATACATCTGCACGAATAGTCCGCTTGCAAACAGTAGCAATAGCAAGACTATCTGGAATCTCATAAGCCACATCCTTTAGTGAATGAACCGCAAGATCTGCTTTGCCATCTAATAATGCGCTCTCAAGTTCTTTGACAAAAAGTGATTTACCACCTATTTGCGATAGTGGTAAATCAAGTAACTTATCACCTTGGGTTACCACCTTAAGAAGTTCAATTTCAATATCATGCTTTAGCAACAGCTGCTCTTTAATAAAGTTTGCTTGCCATAGTGCAAGTGGTGATTTGCGTGTTGCAATTATTAATTTATCTGCCATTATTTTCTTTATTTAAATCTTACTTGAAGCCGAAGAGATATTTCACCGCCCTAATTAAATAAGGGCCTTGATACGATCCATCATTCTTTTTGATCGTTGTAATCGGAGTATGGATTATCTTGTTGACAATCGATTCAGATAGTCGATCAACTAGCTCAAAATCTGAGTCTGATATATTCTGAAATTTATTTTTGAACTTAGCTAGTTCACTCTTTCTTATATCATTACCAAACTTTCTTAAAGCGATAATCAGGGGAGCTAACTCTAATTCTTCAGTCCATCTTACAAATTGATCAACCTCTTCCTTTATAATTTTAAATGCTTTTTTTGCCTCTTTTTCGCGCTCAAACTTATTTGCCTCTATAACAGATTTAAGATCATCAATATCATAAAGATAGCAGTTTTCCAGATCATTGATTGAAGGTTCGATATCACGCGGAACAGCAATATCAACAAAGAATATTGGAAGGTTGTTCCGTGCTAACATAGCCTCTTTTGCAACAGTAGTTCGAATTACAAAATGAGGCGCACCAGTCGAGGTTATTACTATATCAGCCCGTTTTAATTCTTCGGCTAAATTATCAAATCTTACCGTTTCGCCTGCAAATTTGCGAGCCAATGCTATTGCACGATGAGTAGTCCGATTCGAAATTAGAACAGTCTTGACACCTTTGGCTACCATATACTTTGCAGATAACTCTATCATCTCGCCGCCACCTACGAGTAAAACAGTCTTATCTTGTAGATCACCAAAAATCTTCTCTGTAAGCTCCACAACAGCATATGCGACAGAAACTGGATTTTCACCAATTGTCGTATTGGTTCTTACTTTTTTTGCACATAAAAAACTATGTTCAAAAAGTTGATTTAATATCATGCCTGTGGCAAAGTTATTTCGTGCCATCTTGTAGGCTAACTTAACCTGCCCTAATATTTGTGGCTCACCTATAATCATAGAATCAAGTGAACTGGCAACTTTAAAAAGATGCTCAATCGCATCTTCGTTCTGATAAGAATAGAGTACTTCCCCCAACTCTGCTTTATCTATCTCGTTATACTCTGCAAAGAAATTCTTACATCCTTGCATGCCTTGTTCAATATCTGTTGTCCGAGCATAAATTTCGACTCGGTTGCAGGTCGAAATTATTACAGACTCTAATACTTCAGGATTCTTACTCTTGAACACTTTAAATGCTTCATCAAGCCGATTTTCAGGAATTACCAGCTTCTCTCTCGTTTGTACCGGCGCACTATCATGATTTAAGCCAACAACAATAATGTCCATTAATACCTTTTAGATTATATGATTAAAAAGTCCAAGCAGCATTATTATGAAGCCTATTATACTAATCAATGCCGCCTTATGACCATTAAAATTAAACAAGCTTCTTCCAATTAATGCAGATAGGTAAAATAGCACGGCTGCCATCATAGCAACAGTTGAAAGATCGTGCTTCATATAGAGTCCATAGCGATGATGCGACCAGAACGATGCTGAAATCAGACTTACCATAATCAATGGTAATCCTAAAATCAATCCAACACGGTTTAGATTGTCAAGTAGTGCTAACGATGGAAGCACTTTATAAAATAGACCAAAATGTTTATGCTTTAACTCATACTCTTGCAGGAGATACATCGCGCCAGCTGCAAAAACTAACACAAATGCTGAAAAATATATAAATGAGATCGTCTGATGCATCGTAAGCCAGAACATTTTCAACGGAGGTGGCGATTCTAGTATCGCTGAAAAGAGTGATGCCAGTACCATAAATAGTAGTCCAATAGGTGCCATAAATGCCCCGAGTGGTTTGATCCGAAAATAGCCGATTATAATTAAAAATAGACCAAACGTAGTCCAACCCCCAAATAAAAACTGCTCATATCTTGTTTGATATGGACCATGCCCTGTTTGCATCGAAATATCTATTAGACCTATAGTTTCGCTTAGAAAGCCAGCTGCAATCATAAGTGTAGCTAAAACACCGATCAGCCGTGATTTTAATCCAAGAAAGAGGAGATATTTAACTGTTCCTATCGTATAAAACATGATTGAAACTACTATCCAATATGTCATCAGTCTACTATCTTTGCAATTATTGACTTTACCTGCTCTAGTTTACTTGCAAATACTAAATCTACCAATCTTTTATCTGAGATTGACAACAGTTTAGCTCTTCTCTCTTCATCTGACAGCTGGCTACTTAATATTTTTTTTCTAGCAGCTGCTAATAGCTCTAAAAATGGTTCCCAACTTTGTGTAAACTTCGATTCTAGCTGTTCTCGCAAATATTTAGAGATTGCAGGGCTAGCTGCTGAAGTCGAAAATGAGATCGTCAATAATCCCCGCCTTAAAGTCGATGGGACAAAAAATGTTGAAAGTTCCGGTTGATCAACCACATTTACAAATATATTCTGACTGACCGCTACTTCATAAACCTGACGATTCACCTCTTTGCTATTTGTACATGCAAATGCAAACTTTGCTTGATTTAAAACTGATGGTTCAAACTCTTTTGTAATTAATCGTAAACTATGATTAGCATGAAGCTCTTTAATCTCATCAACCACCATAGGCGACACAACCAGTAGATCAGCATCTGCCTCTAATAACGATTTAATTTTCCTCAGCGCAACTTTTCCACCACCTATGACCACAACTAATCCGCCTGCAATGTTCAACATCACAGGGTATACTTTAGACATAATTTAAAAGTAGCTCCTTATTAAAATCTACCCTAGCTATAGATAGGGTAGTCTGCGCAAAGCTCTTCTACTTTACCTTTAATACTCTTTAATTTAGAATCGTTATCACTATTTTTTAATGCCTCAATAATCCACGATCCTACAATCTCAATCTGTTCTTCTTTAAAACCTCTTGTTGTTAACGATGGAGTCCCAAGTCTGATTCCAGAAGTAATGAACGGTTTTTCAGGATCAAATGGGATTGCATTTTTGTTGACCGTAATCCCCCCCTTTTCTAACGCCTCCTCTGCCTGCTTGCCATTGAGTTTAACTGGGCGTGTATCAACTAACACAAGATGAGTATCAGTTCCACCAGATACAATTCTCAAATCACTATTTTGATCTAAAACTTCGGCAAGACGTCTACTGTTTTTCAATATTTGGTGCTGATATTCAACAAATTCAGGACTCATTGCTTCCTTAAATGCAACCGCCTTTGCAGCTATCACATGCATCAATGGTCCACCTTGCAGACCTGGAAAGAGGCTTCGGTCAATACCTTTCCCAAATTGCTCCTTAGCTAAAACCATTCCAGAGCGAGGTCCTCTTAATGTTTTATGACAAGTGGTGGTAACAAAATCAGCAATACCGACCGGATTTGGATGAAGTTTTGCAGCTACTAGTCCTGCAATATGAGCCATGTCGACCATAAGATATCCACCTACCTCATCGGCAATAGTTCTAAACTTTTCCCAATCTAATTGCCTCGGATAGGCACTGGCACCTGCAATAATTAGTTTTGGCTTCACCCTTCTTGCGATTTCATAAAGCTCATCAAAATCTAATGTTTCACTCTCTTTTGAAACATTATATGGTTCTACATTAAATAGCTTGCCTGATAAATTCAATGGATGCCCATGTGTTAGATGTCCTCCATGGGCAAGGTTAAGTCCCATGATCGTATCGCCAGGATTTAATATTGAAAAATAGACCGCCTGATTTGCTTGTGAGCCAGAGTGTGGTTGAACATTGACATATTCTCCATTAAATAGCTCTTTTGCCCTGCTTATTGCGATAGATTCTATCTTATCAACATGCTCGCAACCACCATAGTAACGTTTGCCAGGATATCCTTCTGCATACTTATTTGTCAAAATTGAGCCTTGCGCTGCAAGAACAGCCTTCGATACATTGTTTTCGGACGCAATTAACTCTAAACAGCTCTCTTGGCGCTGCAATTCCGATGAAATTGCAGCATGAATCTGAGGATCAACCTCCCTTAAAATAGCATCTAATTTATTACTGAGTGACATGTAAAACCTTATAATGAATTGAAGTTGTTAAAAAAAGTTTCTACTATTTATAATCTGCAATGACCTCTTGATTGAGAATTTCCTTTATGATGATTTACCCTCTTCAAAAGATCTGATTTTATTAATTCTTCGTTCATGACGACCCCCTTCAAATTCTGTAGTAGCCCAAGCTAGCACCATCTCAATAGCAAGGTTGGCATCAACAATTTTAGCAGGAATAACTAAGATATTAGCATCGTTATGCAATTTTGCCATCGTTGCCATATATTTATCGGTAACTAACGCAGCACGGATCCCTTTAACCTTATTGGCAGCAACAGACATTCCTATCCCTGTTGCACAGATCAAGATTCCAAGCAGATTATTATCTGAATTTATAAGGTCAGTCAACTGATAGGCATAATCTGGATAGTCGACCGACTCAGCCGAATTGCAACCTACATCTTCAACAATATAACCTCCATTAGTTAATTCTAAAATCAGACTACTTTTTAGCTCAAATCCAGCATGATCGGATGCAATTACTATTTTATTTCTCATATTATCTGTCGGTTTATATAAGGGAAAAGCCATTTTACAGTTAGTTTGAATTTAAAAGCAAGATATAGATTTTTTAGACTTGCATTTGAATTTTTATTAGTTATTATTGAACAAAGATTTAGAGGTTCTCTTTAATTTAGTCCTTGAGAGGCTAGGAAGATTGCCAGATATGGAAGGAAATATTACTACCGCTACGAGTTTAGCTGATCAGCGATTCCCAAGGGTTGCTATCTATTACATATTCATTTGCAAAGATAGTAGCTATGACTGCTAAGAAAAACCAGTCTCATATATTAATATCATCTAACGAGATTGCACAGAAATTGACTCGAATAGGATATGAGATTATTGAGCGCAATCAAGATATTAATCAGTTAGCTCTTATCGGAATCAAGACTAGAGGAGCTGTGATGGCAAGCAGGATTGCTGAGACTATCAAAAAAGCTACTGCTCAATCGGTCGACTATGGGATGTTGGATGTCACCTTATATCGTGATGATTTTGGGACTAATAATAGATCAGTTCCGACTACAAGTCAGATCGACTTCTCTATTGAAGCTAAGAAATTAATTATAGTAGATGATGTTCTCTTTACAGGTCGAACAATCAACGCAGCAATTCGAGCACTGTTTGATCTTGGTCGCCCTGATAGTATCCAGCTTGCGGTATTAATTGATAGAGGTCATCGTGAATTACCAATTAGACCCGATTACTGCGGGAAAAACTTGCCAACTCAATACATTGAACGGGTCTTTGTAAGATTGATGGAGACTGATGGTGAAGATGTAGTATTAGCGTTAGGTGGTTGATGAATAACGAAGAATTATTACCGATTAAAGCAAAGTCCCAGTTTAACCATCATGACCTTGTAACGATCTCACAATTAACTGATACTGATATTACAAATATATTAGATGTAGCAGAAGCAATGAAGGAGGTCTCTAATCGAGAAGTTAAGAAAATCCCAGCACTACGTGGCAAGACAATAATAAACTATTTTTTAGAACCTTCAACGCGGACAAGAACAAGCTTCGAAATTGGAGCAAAACGTCTCTTTGCAGATCTTGTCAATATAAGTGGCAAGTCATCATCAATGACCAAAGGAGAATCATTTAGAGAATCGCTTCGGACATTAGAAGCGATGAAGCCTGACTTAATTGTTATCCGTTCTGCTAGCGCAGGAATTCCATCTCAAGCAACTAAGTGGATTAATTGCCCTATAGTTAATGGTGGTGACGGGCGACATGAACATCCAACACAGGCATTACTAGATCTATTTACAATCCGAAACCATTTTGGTACTTTTGAAGGTTTGAAAGTCTTAATCGTAGGTGATATTGCCAACTCTAGGGTTGCACGATCAAATCTTATAGGGATGAAGACACTCAATATAGAGCGATCAATCTGTAGCCCTCCTCAGTTAATGCCAGCGAAAGCCGAGTTAATGGCTGATAAGGTATTTTACAATCTCAAAGAGGCTATTAAAGGTGTTGATGTTGTTATAGCGCTGAGGATTCAAAAAGAGCGACTCCTTGAAAGCTGGTTACCATCGACAAGAGAGTATGCCAATAACTATCAGATCAATCAGTCGATACTAAAGCTAGCCAATCGTAATGCGATACTACTACATCCTGGTCCTGTTAATGCCGGTATCGAACTAGATCAAGAGACAATCTATAATCATCGCTCACTAATATTAGAGCAAGTTACCAATGGGATTGCAATTCGGATGGCAATCTTGTTTTTGCTACTTTCAAAACATTAAACATACTATGAAAAAATTACTAATTAAGTCTGGACGTGTCATTGATCCTGCAACTAGCTTTGATCAGGTTGCAGACCTCTTAATTGTTGATGGTTCTATAGCCCAGATTAGTGACACTATAGAGCTCTCTGACAGTATAGATATTGTTGATGCTAGAGGGAAGTGGGTGACTGCTGGTCTGATAGATATCCATACGCATCTTCGCGACCCTGGTTTTGAGTATAAAGAAGATATCAGCTCAGGAGCTGCAAGTGGAGCTGCTGGTGGATTTACAACTATACTTTGCATGCCAAATAGCAATCCTGTAAATGATAACCAAGAGGTGACCCGCTACATTATAGAAAAAGGAAAGCAGGATGCTTCTATAACTGTTTTACCGGTTGGTGCGCTGACTCTTAAATTACAAGGAGAGCAGCTAGCCTCAATTGATGACATGGCAAAAGGTGGTATTGTAGCACTCTCTGATGATGGGCGTTCAATTCAGAATGGATCACTGATGAGAGCTGCGATGGAGCAATCAAAATTATACAACCTGTTACTGATGGAACATGCTGAAAGTTATAGCTTCAACAGTAAAGGTGATATGAATGAAGGTCTAATTTCAGCAAAGCTAGGATTAGTAGGAATACCTAAAATAGCAGAAGATATCATGGTTGCCAGGTTAGCATTTCTGGCAGAAGATTTAGATATGAAAGCACATGTATCTCATATATCAACAAAACGATCGGTTGATATTGTTCGTTGGGCAAAAAGCCGTGGCGTCCAGATTAGTGCAGAAGCTGCACCTCATCATTTCACTTTAACTGAAGATGCAGTTGGTGAATACAATAGTATGGCAAAAATGTCTCCACCTCTCAGAGAGCAGT
>JBLYYQ010000062.1:0-5384 GCA_048550035.1 Nitrospinota bacterium | reverse complement strand
TGATCACTACTGAGTGGTTCGTTTTCAAAAACATCAAGGGCTGCACCTAATACTTTCTTTGACTTGATATGGTTGACCAATGCCAATTCATCAACAATGCCTCCTCGTGCACAGTTAATTATCATTACACCATCTTTCATCTTCTGAAATGCTATATCATTGATCATCCCTTTAGTTTCGTCTGTTAGTGGCGTATGAATTGTAATTACGTCAGCTTCGCTATAGATCTGATCTAATGTTACAAGCTCAACTTTCTGTTTCTCTGCTGCTTCGTCAGTCAGATATGGATCGTAAACTTTGACCCGCATATTCAATCCCAATGCACGATTAGCAACTATCATCCCAATTCGTCCCATACCAATCATACCTAGCGTCTTTTCAGATAACTCAACACCCACAAAAAGACTCTTTTCCCATTTCCCATTTTTCACAGAGCTAGTCGCCTGTGGAATTTTGCGTGCCAAAGACATTAACATTGCTATTGTATGCTCGGCGGTCGTTACAGTATTGCCGCCAGGGGTATTCATTACTACAATCCCTTTGGCACTAGCAGCATCTACATCTATATTGTCCACACCAATACCAGCCCGACCAATAACCTTTAATGAGCTACCTGCCTCTATTATTTCCTTAGTTGCTTTTGTCGCTGATCTGACTATTAACGCATCGTATTCAGGAATAATCTTTACTAGCTCAGATGGTGATAATCCAACTTTAACATCAGCCTCTATATCATTCTCAAATGTAAGAATCTCCACGCTGCTACTATCTAATTTATCTGCAACAAGTACTTTGAACTTTTTAGTCATATTTTTACTCTTTTTTCGCTCTTTTTTATATCAAGATTCATTGTTTAATACTGTCATCGCCGCTGCAACGGCTTTGCCTAATGTGAGTTTGTATCCAGCCTTCACTAGCCCCATTTCAATTGCTGCTAATGCAATTATCATATCAAATTTATCAAAATAACCAAGATGGGCTATACGGATGATTTTACCCTTGAGATGGTTTTGCCCACCTGCAAATGTTACACCATATTTGTCACGTAAATTCTTTACTAGTAGAGCTCCATCTATCTCTTCTGGAGTAATAAATGCCGTTGCACTGTTTGCTGGTGAATCTGGAGCTAGCATCTTTAGACCTATGGCTGATCCTCCTGCACGAACCGCTGTCGCTAGTAATTCGTGGCGGGCATATACATTTTCTAATCCTTCTGTCAAAATCATCTCTAATGCTTTTTGCAGTCCAAATATTAATGAGGTTGCAGGAGTATAAGCTGAAGTATCGCTTTTCAAATTCTTACGCTCTTTTGCAAGATTAAAATAGTATTTCGGTAGCTTAGAGCTTGCACTCTTTGACCATGCCTTATCTGAAAGTGAAATCATTGCAAGACCAGGCGGTAGCATTAATGCTTTTTGCGAACCAGTAAGAAGTATATCGATCCCAAGCTCATCCATGTTAAGTGGCTCAACTCCGACAGATGTAATTCCATCTACTATTAACAGTCTATCACTCTCTTTTGTTAAAGATGCGATCTGATCGATAGGATGTCTGACGGTAGTTGATGTTTCTGATGCTTGCACTAGAATCGCTTCGATATCTGGATCTTTTTCAAGCGCTATTTTTATCTGCTCTACCGAGACTGCCGTGCCCCAAGTAAGATCAATTCTTACAACGTTTAAACCATAAGCTGTAGCTATATCGCCCCATCTCTCTCCAAATTTGCCCCCATTTATCACTAACACCTTATCTCCGACCGAAAAAAGGTTGCTTATAGAGGCTTCCATTGCTCCAGTTCCAGAACTAGCTAAAATTAAAACATCATTTTTAGTCTGAAACAACTCTTTGAGATTCGCTGCAGACTCTTTAAATACTTTTGAAAATTTTGGCGTCCTATGATGAATTGCAGCTTTACTCATTGCTAATAAAACTTCTTCTGGCACAGGTGTTGGTCCTGGCGATATTAGGTACTCTTTTTTTATCATTGATTCACTCTATTAAATATTTATTCCTTACAATAAGCGCTGATTATACAAGAAAAGATTTTCTTAATGAATTTTATTTTTAAGATAGTTTTCTAACTCAATTAAATTGAGCTACTCTTTCGCTCGCTTAGCATATCTTTGGCGTAATTTTCCCTTTTGTGCTGGATCTGATTTATCAGAGGTCTCTACCAGAGCATCGTGATATTTTTTTAAGATCAGATTGAATGTTTCGTGTGTGGTTACTCTATTTTTTAAAATTTCATCCCTGTTAACGCTCTCCTTACTTAACAATTCAGACATTTGCAAGCGGAGGTTTCAAAGATTGATAGTTGTTGCTATCTTTTGAACTAGCTAGTTTCAGATTCGGTTATCACTATAGAACCAGAGATACGATCATGGAGTGCTTGTCGTTTGGTACCTGTAAGTGATAAGAAAAATCCAATAAAAAATGGGATTGCACTTAAATAATATCCAAGAGTTCTAATCAAAGCAGATCCGAAAGTTAACGGTTGATTTTTTTCATCAACTACTTTAATTTGCAAAATTATTTTTCCTACTGTTTGAGAACAGACGGCTGTAAAGATTGAAAAATAGGCAACAAACCATAAATTATAAAATAGAAGTGACCAAAGATATCCTTCTAACAATTGTAATATAGTATCAATGCTAAATGGGACTGAATAGTCTACGAATTGTTGTAAAAAGAGGGATGAAGCTACTGCAGAAGTAGTGTAAACAATTGCACAATCAATGAAAAATGCAATAAACCGAGCACCAATTGAAGCTAAATTATTATGGCTGTCATGGTCAACTAAAAAAACATTCTCAGAAATCATAGTGCAATGGAGTAGTCATTTACAGATAAATTTTTAGATACTAGTCTTTTTTCTCAAAATCGATCCCAAGGTCATCTTCTCCGATAGAAAGATCAAGATCATCAAGATAAAGGTTGGTGTCAAGATTGTCAAAGCTACCCTCAAGCTCTTGAGATCCACCTTGATCCTTATTTGAGGTACCTTTTGAATCGACAGCTTCTAATATATCATCATCAGTTAACGAGATTTCTATATCAGCAAACTCGTCATCAGCAAACTCGTCATCAGCGAACTCGTCAGACGAAATAGGGTCGGCAACATTGCTAGGAGCTGCCTCAAGTTGTTCAGCTTCAATATTGTCACTATCGTCTGCTATATTGAGTTCAATTGCCTCATCATTATCAGCAACTTTCAGATGATCAATACCGGCTGGTGGGGTATCGTGTTGCCCCCCATCATCGGGAGCTAATAAATTTTGATTATCGTTGGCATCGCCTCCAATATCGATAGAGCTGAGCCCAAGTTCTATATCTGCAGCTTCTTCTTCAATATTTAGCTCTACAGCATCTGGTAAATCAGGAGGTGCCTGTTCGTTTTCATGCCTTATTTCCTCTCCCAATCCAACAGACTCTTCTTCTGCCGGTGGCACTGCTTGCTCTTCTGTTACTACAGGTGGTGGAGGAGGAATTTCTTTAGAAGCAGTAGTCGACTCTTCGCTAGCTAGCGGAGTTTCCTCTTGTTGAGGTTCATCAAGGTCAACAGAAAAATCAGATTCCGCAAAAGTTACCTCAGACTCATTTAATTCATCAAACTGGACACCAGTCGATTCTAGGATGCTCTCTTCTGAAGGAGCTTCTTCTTTATCGGCAGCTACATCATCACCAGTATCCTCAAAACTTATTTCGCTAGGATCATCAGTGAGGGCAACATTTGTATCCTCTGAATCCTCAAAATCAAATGCACTGATTGCAGATTCGTCAGGAGAGCCATCTAATGGCTCTGAGCTGACACTGAACTGTGACCCTTCGTCACTCGTATCGCTATCACCAATAGTAAAATCATCTAATCCGACATCAGAATCTAAAAACGGTTCTCCTCCAGCTGCAACACTGCTACTGGCACCTACATAAGATGCTAGTCCGAGAGGGATTGGCTCTATAAATTCCGTTAATGAGTATTTTATTTTGTGAGAACTAAGATCTTTAGAGCATTTATTACAACTATTAAGGTATTCAAAGCTCACATAATTACAAAATGGACATTTCATATAGACACCTTATTGCTAATAAAAATATAACTGCTATTTATATTTTCTATCATACAATAACTATAACTTGACGTCAAGATTATATTAATTATAATATTATTACAATTCTTTACACCATTGTAGCATAGATTGTTAGTTGAGAGGAGCTGCTTTTGATTTCAGATTCAATTTTGAAAAACCACGCAGAAGATTTGGCGATAGTCAATAAAACAGGTGAGGTAGTTACGTCGCTTCGTACTATCAATGAGATGGCAAATGAAATTGCCATCTCAATTAACAATAGATTTGAAGCTGATGAGATTAATATTATCCGTTATGATAAAGAGAGCAACCAATTAACAACTCTTGCTAAAATAACAAGCAATCAAGAGAGTAGCAATACTCAGGCTGTCTATCCACTATCTAATGGGATGAATAGCTGGATAGTAAATAATGCTCGCTCGCTGCTGATTAGAGAAGATTCTCTATCTGAATGTGAATCGTTAGGAATAAGGCATGGCGGCAAGCCTGCAAAATCTTGGATTGGCGTCCCAATGTGCTACCGGAATACAATAATAGGAGTCTTATCATTACAAAGTTATAACAAAGTAAATCTTTACAATAAGTGGACAGAGGAGCTCTTAACTGTGCTTGCCACTCAGTGTGCGATCGCGATTGAAAATTCAAGACTATTTGACGAGTTATTACTTCGCGAAAAAGAAAATAAAAACTTGCATGAAAGCTTACTTTCTATGCATAAGTTTGATTTTATCATCGGCAGCTCTGGCAAGTTTAAAGAGGTTTTAGAATTAGCTGCACGGGCTTCAAAAGTTCGTTCGACAGTTACAATATTGGGTCCAACAGGAGCGGGCAAGGAGGTGTTAGCAAAGGCAATTCATTATAATAGTCCTAGGTCAAAAGCTCCTTTTGTTAAGGTTAACTGTGCGGCAGTTCCGGAATCGTTATTAGAAGTTGAACTATTTGGAATTGAAAAAAGTGTTGCAACTGGAGTAGATGCAAGGTCAGGAAAATTTGAGGCAGCAGATGGAGGAACTTTATTCCTAGATGAAATAGGTGATATGGCTCTTGCGACTCAAGCAAAAGTGTTGCGAGCTATACAAGAGCATGAGATTGAGAGAATCGGTTCGAATATTACTAAGAAACTTGACATAAGAATTATCGCTGCTACTAACAAAGATATTCATCAGCTTATCAGTGAGAATAAATTTCGCGAAGATCTTTACTATCGACTTAATGTGTTAGTGATAAAGATTCCACCTTTAAGCGAACGACGAGATGATATTGCAGATCTCGCAGAATATTTTCTAAAAAAGTCAT
>JBLYYQ010000061.1:0-5772 GCA_048550035.1 Nitrospinota bacterium | reverse complement strand
TCAGGTTCAGTTGGCAAATAGCGAAATAAGTACCCTCTCTAAAGCTACTTTTCTTGATGATATTGCCTTCGCCCTCGACAGTAGCTACGACATCGAAGGTGATTTCATTGATATAACTGATGATATAGCAGATACTCCTTTCAATGATGAGAGCTCATTTATAAAGTCTATAGAAATAACTTGCTCAGATCCGTTAACTCCGGTTGTCCCTTCCTCTTTCATTACCGCTAACCCTACCGCTGTTAATGCTTCTGACATTACACATTTAGAAACTAAGAATGTCGGACTGGTCTTCTGTTACTTCTATATTGACGCTAGCTATGCACTCGATGATCCAACAACAGAACCTTTGATTATTAACGATACATATGAATACGAAAACAGTGCAGATCGTGTTATATTCAATCTAGCAAACATAGATAATGTACGGGATTTCTATCCAACTCTACAAGATCTGAATGTAGCACTATATGTCCGTGTAGCTCATACATACTATTATGGTAGTGCAATAGACAAAATTGACCCTAATCCGAATAGTTCAGGCAGTAATCCGAATCCAGGTAGAATTAAGTCCAAACTTTATCATATAAAGCCTAATAGTGAACCATATACGATCGGATTAACTCTGCGGCGACCAGGAGGAGGTGGTGGTGACATTGAAAATGGAATTGGCGATATCGAGCAGGTCAAGATAGTTATGGATATACCGAATGACCAAATATCTGACTCATCTGTATGGATCGAGTCGCACACTAGGGTAGAATCTTTTGAGTAACTTGCCAGTATTGAAGTTGGCAATCTTAAAGATTATGATCGCTGCTTGATTAGGAAAATATTAACTGATTTTCAGCAAGCTCAATAGCTTTCATAAGTGCGTTAGCTTTATTTACAGATTCTTGTAATTCATTTGCTGGTATTGAGTCGGCAACGATACCAGCTCCAGCTTGTAACATAGCAACCCCATCTTTGATCTGTAGAGTTCTAATAGCAACAGCACTATCAAGCCCACCTGAGAATGAGAAATATCCAACGGTGCCACCATATAATCCACGCCGGAAGGTTTCAAGCTCATCAATAATCTCCATCGCTCGAATTTTTGGCGCACCTGTTAATGTTCCAACAGGAAAGCATACCTTGAGCAGATCAAAAGCATCAAATTTATCGTGGATTGTCCCTTGTATATTAGAGACAATATGCATCACATGAGAATAGTATTCAACAAACCTAAACTTATTGACTTCTACCGAGCCAGCTTTAGCCACTCTCCCTACATCATTTCGCCCTAAATCGACAAGCATAACATGTTCAGCCGCCTCTTTTTCATCGGCTAATAGCTCAGTTGTGAGATGTTGATCTTCTACATCATTTCGCCCACGCGCTCTAGTTCCTGCGATTGGTCTTGCGGTGATCTGCCTACCTTCTAACCTCACAAGTGTCTCAGGTGATGCTCCAACAATCTGCAGATTGCCAAAGTTTAGATAGTACATGTAAGGTGATGGATTAATCAATCGTAATGCACGATAGATTGTAAATGGGCTGCTACTAATATTAATCTTGGCACGCTGTGAGAGTACAACCTGAAATATATCACCTGCTCGGATATACTCTTTGGCTCGCTCAACATTCGCTAAGAAATTTTCTTTTGATGTTAAGAATTCATGATCTGGTTTTATATAATTTTTTGGCTTTATAGGCTCTGTTATTATAGGTGAACTTAATTTGGACAGTAATTGCTCAATTTTTTCGATCGCTTCATCATATGCATCGCTTGGAGTTTTACTCTCAGTAAATTGACAGTTGACGATCTTTATTTTATTGGTGAAATTGTCAAAGATGATGATACTGTCGGTGATAATGTAAAGTGCATCTGGAGTATCAAGGTTATCATCTAGATCATCGTCTAGCTCCTCAAAATATCTTATTGCATCATACGCCAAAAATCCGACCGCACCACCTATGAATCTTGGAAGTCCATCAATTTTGGCAAGCTTGCGTGTCGACATTATCACTTTGAGTTCATCTAACGGATCAGCTGATGTTCTGTGAGTTTTAGTGACACCATTTTCGACAATGGTTACAATGTTGTTTTTATATTTATATATTAATGACGGATTGGAGCCTAAAATAGTATATCGACCCCATGTATCGCCACCTGTTACTGACTCAAGTAGAAAACTATAAGAACCATCTCCATCAATTTTTGCAAACGCACTAACTGGCGTTTCTAGATCAGCAATAATCTCTTTGTAGATCGGTATTAGGTTATAATCGTTAGATAGATTAATAAATTCTTCTTTTGTAAGTGAGTACATAAATTTTCTATAACCTGTTATTTACAATTAGCTAAAATCATTCTCATTATAAACTATTATCTGAAGCATCTACTCTAATTAGATTATCCCAACTTTCAACAGTAATGTTAAAATTTTCCGAATAGTGATTTTTTTGCATTACATCCTGATCTTTGAAATGAACTAAAAGCATGCTCACCTAAATAGGTGAAAGGCTACTTCTTGCATTATAGAAAAACTAGCCAAATATTAAGCTCGTTTATTTATATATTTAGAGATGGTAGGTTTGGTTGATTGATACTTACTAAACTGATTGATACGATTTTTTGTTTCGGTAATACCCTCTTTTTCTTTGGCAAGCAGCTCTTTTTTTGAGTTCAATAGTGATTCTATCTTCTGGTTTAACTGAGTAATTTTCTCACCGCTATCTATAATCTCCTGAAGCATTACTTTTGTCGATGGATCAGATCTGTTTAACAGTTTATTGAACTGATCAAATGGGCTAAATGACTTTACCAAATCGCTTCGTATCTTAAACTGATTGTCAAGATCATCTAGGATACCATTTTCAAGATTGGTAATTAAGATGAGTGAATGATCGATATATTTCTCTCGTAAGATCAATTCAGTTGATAGTTTTTCTAATAGCTGATTGTTGTCCACTATATCTATATTAGAGTAGCCTCGTAATTAATTCTTATCCAAGCTTAGTTAGCGATTACCTCATTAATGACCTTGAGAAACTCCTCAATTTTAATAGGTTTCCCAATATACTCTAATGCCCCAAGATTGTATCGTGATTCAATGTAGCTGTCGATATCGCCATGACCTGTCATAATAATTACTCGTTGGTCTGCTTTGATATCAGCAATCTTCTTAACAAATTCAATCCCACCCATTTCTGGCATAACTAGGTCTGAAATGATTAAATCAATTCTCTCTTTTTTGATAAGCTCCAAAGCTTCTTTTGAAGATTTACTACTAATTATCTCAAACCCATTCTCTTCTAGTACTTCGGATGCCCAGAGCAGGTGAGCTTCATCATCATCAACGAGCAGTAATCGTTTTTTTGCTTTCATAGCAAACTCCATATTTTATAGCTCTATTGTAATAAAATTTCCGACAAAACTAAAGAGAATAATATTTATTTTAAAGCTTAACTAAATAGAGTCATTACTCCTTCAAAGTAATAAGTTTATTATTACTTTGGATTCATCGGTCCAAGAAGGATATTGATCGCGCTCTCACCTGCCATAACCTCTTTTTCAAATTGTCCAAATAGGTCAATTTTTTTATCTTTAGAGATAGCATCACCATCGGAATCTAATCTTGCTTCTATAATAAATTTCATGGATTGGTCAACTGAAGAGATTCCCATAAGATTTTCTTTTTTGATTGCATAGTTAAGAGGAAAGGTAGGATTATCAATTTTGATTGCAGCTAGGCTGTTTTTAGCTTTAGGATCTTTTGCAACCACAAAGATAACCCACTTCTTGGACTTATCAAAATTTGCCCCCTTCGCAAGGTTAATAGTTCCAGTAAAGAGAAGATCAAGCTCTTTATCGTTTGTAGAGTTAGTAGGCTGAGCCGGTTTTGAGCTCGATTCCATAGGAGTATTATCATACTCAACTGTTCGAAAGCTTTCCTCAACTAGTTCGTTAACTACCTTAGGTGTCTCAGGTGCGCTATCTGGTCTAGCTTGCACTTTGGGTCTATCTTTTTCGTCATAATCATCCCAAAGTTGATTTTGACAACCAACAAGTATCGATGTAACAGCAATAATAGTTAATATAGTAATCTTATTCATAGTTTTTCTGATGTTCCTTTTTTAATTGTTCAATGAGTTGAGTTCGTTTGTCATAAAGTCTTTTACCTGATCGCTTCTGACATCTATTTAGGAGATAACTAGTTATTAGTGGCAACCCAATGGTAGTATCAATATAAGCAACAATAGAGTTGGGGATTCCATCAGGATCAACTTTCCCCCATGTCAGCGCTTCTTGCGGTGTTGCACCTGATAATCCACCTGTATCAGGTCTTGCGTCTGTCATTTGTATGAAGTAATCATGTCCTTCAACCTCAATCCCTAATATCTCACTTAGGTGAGGGAAGGTCTGTAAAATAAAGTTTTTAGGACTGCCGCCGCCAAAAATCAGAACCGCACTTTTACCTGTTTGCTTCGCATGCAATGCAATCGCAGATGACTCATTGACATCTATGGTAGGATCTATTTGCGCTGTTTGACCTCGTAGTGCTAATGACGCAAGAGCAAGACCGATGGTTGAATCGCCAGGTGATGATGTAAAGATAGGAACCCCCTGTTGATAGCAAGCTGCCAAAATAGTAGCACCTTCTGTCCCTTTTTCAGACTCTATCTTTGCAACGATCTTCCCGATTTTATAATGTAGCTCTGCACTCCCCATCCTCTTTTGAAACTCAGGTCGCTGCAATATTTGAGCTAGTTTTTTGTCTGAATCTAGTAAAACAGTATCTTTAAATACGATGTCATAAATCCTCACATAATTTTGATCCTTTAGCATATTATCATCAGCAAATGGTGTCGATTTATGTAAATCAAGATTTAATCCATAATGGAGGTCATGGTAGAGATTAGCACCTGTTGCAACCAAATAATCAATCCAACCATTATGAATCCAGCTAACTAACGCTGATTTACCTAAGCCGGTCGGGGTAATCGCCCCAGAAAGTGCAACGCCAAGAAAATTATTCTCTTTGACCAAGATTTTTTCGTTTAAGAGCTTACAGGATTCTTGCAATCTTGCTGAATTGTAGGCATTAAAATAATCATCGATTAGTTGATCAACAAAGATCCCCTTCCCAATGGCATCTGTATCTATTTTAGAATGAATCATCTGCCGCTCCCTTCTTCTAAAAGTGTTAATTTAATTAAAATGAATATGAGAGATAATCCTACATTATTTAACTCTAGTATTGCAATAGTGATCAAGAAAAAGCGATATCTTAAATTTTCATACTTCAGTTTGGATATAAAGATGGTATAATGTAAAAAAGCATAGGCGGGTTATGAAAAGAGAGTTACTAAAACAGAGTGTAGTAATTTTTACAATCTTACTAGTAATCTCTGCTCCAAGCTCTTTTGCAGAGACAAAATCTAACTCGTCAAGCTATAACGACCATATGAATACTTTCAAACTAACACTTGGTAAAGCTGGGTTAGATGTTGATGGTGATTTCAAACGTCTAGACGAACCGGCTACTGCTACTTTCTCTTATACTCGTAAATCAAGCGAACTAGAGGGACTGCCAATAAACCTAGTAGTTAGCTATGCATATCTAGGTGACAGTGTCACTATTGAAAAGATTGATTATGATCTGACTGGATACAAGTTTTCACTTGGTGGTCAGTTTCAGGGTAATATCGGCAATACGATCGCTCCATATATAGGAGCAGGGGTATCTCTTTTTGGCATTGAACGAGACGATTCGGTCAACAAAGATA
>JBLYYQ010000060.1:0-3019 GCA_048550035.1 Nitrospinota bacterium | reverse complement strand
TTGTAAGTTTGATAGAGTCTCTCTCACTCCTTTATAGGTTGCAAACTTAGATACATTTTGATTAACATCTAAGCTACGGATTCTCTTTTTGAAATCTATCCCATTTACAAAAATCTGGTCACCATCTAGCCTGATTTCTAGATTAGACGCTATCTTGGAAATTAACTGTTCATCTTCTATATCTAAATTATTATCGATTGCAAATGCAGTCACTGCCCGATAAAGTGCGCCTGAATCTATATAGCCAATTTTAAGTCGATCAGCTAATAATTTTGCCATTGTTGATTTGCCAGAGCCAGCTAATCCATCAATCGCAATAACATAGTTACCACTATCCATCACTATCCATCTCGATTTTGATCTTATTCATATCTTCTAAAAATGACTCTAACGCTCCAAAATCATCCGATTCTAAACGTTTCTTCAGTAATGAAAACTGGCGTTCAAAAATAGTGGCAGATTCTATAATCGCATCTTTGTTGAAAATAAATATATCTCGCCACATCTCAGGCGGACTTGCCACAACACGGGTCATACTCTTAAATCCACCTGCAATGAACTTACGTAACTTATTTGTTCTATCTGCCTCCTTTAATGTATCTACTAAAGAATATGCCAGCATATGTGGTAGATGTGAGATTAGTGCTAACGATAAGTCATGTTCGAATGGATCTAGATCTACAACCTTTGAACCTACTGATTCCCAAATATACCTCACCTTCGATAAGGCATCTTCATCACTATTAACCGTCGGGGTGATGATTGTATATTGATCCTTGAAAAGTGAGCTAAATGCAGCAGTTGGTCCTGATTTCTCACTACCAGCTATCGGGTGCGCACCTATAAATCTGAGTCCACTTCTAAGCTTTGACTCTATCTCATTGACGATTTCACCCTTCACCGAGCCTACATCTGTAATTATAAGATCATCTCGAGCCATATATTGTACTGAAAGTGCTGTTGAAACAATATCTTTGGGGACAGTTGCTATCACCATAAGATCAGCATCTTTGATCGGATCTTTTAGATCTTCAAACATCTCATCGCAAATCCCTAACTTCAACGCAGATCTTGCACTCGCCTTACTTCTTGTTATACCAACTATCTGCTTGCAGATCTGTCGCTCCCTTAATGCTAGGGCAAGCGAACCTCCAATTAGACCTACACCAACAATTACTACCTTATCAAAACTGTAGCTCTTTATACTCACTTTATAGCTTTGTAACTTTTGGATATGAACCTAGAAACTTAAGGCTATTGGCATGCTTATTAATCGATGTTAGTGCAGATTTCACCTTCTTCTCACTTAGATGACCTTCAAAGTCTATAAAGAAAAAGTATTCCCATCTATTTGTCAAAGCAGGGCGTGATTCAATCTTTGAAAGATTAATCTGCTCTTTTGAAAATGGGGCTAGCAGATTATACAAAGCTTTTGGTTTATCTGAAACCTTAACTACTATTGAACTTTTACTATCCTTGCACTTTGGTGATGGATGGTTGGCGATAACAAAAAATCGTGTACGATTATCGGGATTATTTTCGATATTTTTTGCTAACAGTCCTAAATTATAGATGGAGGCCGCACTCGCTGATGCAATTGCTGCTGCAGTAGAATCTTTGGATGCTATTTGCGCCGCTGCGGTTGTTGAGCTACTCTCTTCTATCTTTACATTTGGGAGCTCCTTTTGTAACCAATTACGACTCTGTGCTAATGGCATCGAATGGGAGTAGACCTTCTTTACAGCCGAAAGGTCTTTAGCTCTTGACAACAGATGAAGGGTTATCGGCAGATCATATTCAGCATAGATAAATAGATTTGAACGCTCAAGTAATCTAAATGTTTCACCAACTGATCCTTCAATAGAGTTCTCAATCGGGACTACACCATAGTTGGCATTCCCATTTTGTACTTCAGAGAAAATATCATTAAATGAGTGTTGCAACTTATGCGTTACACTTTGACCAAAAAGGTTCATTGCCGCAATATGTGAAAAAGCACCGGCAGGACCTAAGCTTGACACTATCAAATTTTGTTCGACTGCACGCGTTGCGCTAAATATCTCCTTATATATATTTTTAAGTGAATCAGAACTTAAGGGACCTTGGTTTAGTTTAGAAATTTTTGATAATATATCGTTTTCGCGAGAGGGATGATATATTGGAGCCGATTTCGATTGTTTCAATTTCACAATCTTTAATGCACATTTGGCTCGATCTGTTAGAAGCTTTACTACCTTTTCATCTATTGCATCTATCTTACTGCGAAAATATTTTAGCCGATCATTCATACTTTTGTGATTGTATCTGATTTAGACTACTATTTCAACAGACTTTATGCTAGGTTCATCGATATTAAGATAAAAATTGGCAGTAGAAAGATAAAAATTTGACCTTCATTATTAATATATTAAATTATTCGTCGTTACTGTTTGTTGCTATTATGTTTGTGATCGGCTTTACTGTCCCAACCTTCATGTCACTTGAAACTCATATAGGTTTTGGGCTACTAGCAGTTTTCGTTGCAATATTATGCCTATCATTAACTCTCTTTTATTTTATCACCGCCGGCACACCTATCAAAGAGGCTGCAAACGAGAAAAAGATTCCACTAGAAGATTATCAAACATCAAAAAAAATCAAGCTCAAACTCTTTCCTATGATTATGACAAGCATACTCTTTTTTATCATTACACCTGCATTAGGAGCTGCTTATACTGTAGGCAAACTTGATATCACCACTCATCTAGTAGCGGCGATAGGGACAATCTTGATATTCTTCTTCACGATAAGAGAGGCTAGGTCAAGTATGAAAGCTCAGCTACAAATTTTAAAGCGGGTCTATCCTAAGAAAAAAAATGACAAGCCTAGCCTCAATGACCAAGCAATTCCTTAATATCTGGAACAATCCTATCGAAGTCGATAAGCTTGCGCTCGGCAGTTAAGCGAACTTTCAACTCAACCTGATTAGCATCTAGAGACTTTTTACCTATAATCGCCTGAACTGGGTATCCGATTAGAT
>JBLYYQ010000059.1:0-5339 GCA_048550035.1 Nitrospinota bacterium | reverse complement strand
GTTATGATAAGAAGTTTTCCTATCTTTTTTACTTTTCCTTGCTTGATTACTATCGTCCGCCCGATTTTGTTAAAGGTCGCTTTATTCGTAATCTTTTTTACTTTTTTATATAAACTTTCCTGCGACCTAGTTACAAGTAGTGGACGATTATGCTTAAGTTGACTCTTAATGATTGCAAGCGATTGCAGATCAGTTTTACCTTCTGCATAGATTACCTCAGGGAAGCCTTGCCTGACTGTACGGTGAGTATCAATTGCAGCATCATAACTTAACTCAACCGGAAATGACTCCAGCTTAGAATATGCCTCAGAAGGATCAATCTTATGTTTATGGAGATCTTCTAAAATCTTCAAAAGCGTTTTATCTATCATCGATTCAAATATGAAATTAATTTAAAAACCAGCAAATTCTGATTTCAGTTCGCGCGCCATTAAAATCTTGACTCCCTCCCTGCAGGTCTGCCCTTTATATATAACATCGTACACCATATTCGCAATCGGCAAGGATACATCAAGCTTCTTACCCAATTTGACAATAGATAACGACGTTGCAACACCTTCTGCAACTTGATGTGTAGATTTGAAAATAGAGTCCATCGACTCTCCTGCACCGAGTCTTAATCCAACTTGTCGATTTCTTGAAAGAGACCCTGTGCAAGTCAATGTCAAATCACCAATCCCTGCTAACCCTCTGAATGTCCTTTCATTTGCACCTAGCTTCAATCCTAAACGGCTCATCTCAACTAGTCCTCTAGTTATAAGGGCAGCACGAGCATTGTCTCCTAGCATCAGACCATCTGAGATGCCAGATCCGATCGCAATAACATTCTTATATGCTCCAGCTAATTCTACTCCTACAATATCTTCATCTAAGTAGATCCGTAAAAATGAATTTGCAAGACGACTCTGAACAAACTTTGCCCCTCTATGATTTCTTGATGCCACTGTTACTGCAGTTGGAAGTTCCTTAGCCAACTCTATCGCAAATGTCGGACCAGAAAGTGTCATAAATTGTTCACTAATAGGAGGTGGTAATATTTCCATTGCACAATTAGATGGAAATGCCAAATGCTCATTTTCAATACCTTTAGTAGCCGACACAAAATATGGTGAACCAAAATCTAGCTTCGATAACTCAATCATCACAGATCGCATGAACTGAGATGGGATCACAAAAAAAATAACTGTAGCTCCCTCTATCGCATCAGATAGGTTTGTGTATGCTTTGATATTTGTAGGAAGCTTAATACCTGGCAAAAAGAGGCTGCTTTCATGATGATTGTTGATTGAATCTACAACCGCTTCTTCTCTACCCCATATTGAAACAGTGCTGACATTGATTGCTAATGTCTTTGCAATTGCAGTCCCCCATGACCCTGCACCAATTACTACAACTTTTTCATCAAACATATCTTTTGTTTACTGATCCTGTATTGGCACCAAAACCGGATTGCTATTCGCTACGGCTACTCCCTTTTAGAGCCTCAACAAACTTCATTCGAAGATCATATAAAGTATGTTCTATTAAATCACCCTCTTGCTTTGTGATGTTCCCTACTGTCTTCTCTTTGAGCAGTGCTATAATATCTATTGTCTGCTTTGCTAAGTCTAAATTAAGAGATGTCTTGCCTGATACAGGATCTTGATTACTCCCAAGGTGGTACAATGCATTTGAAGATAGTGAAAGAATGAAGGTTGGGAAATCTACTTCAGAAGCTCCTATACCATCTCCTTGATTAGGGTTTGTACTGTCCGCTTCGCTCTCGCTCTCTGGTTGAGTAACAGCTTCATCTCTATTTGACGAAATATTTTCTGACTTAGAGTTCTCTTCATCATCTGCTAAGGAACTATGCCGTTTATCTTTAAATGAAAAAGATGAACCACTCTTCTCTTCTTGATTGCTCTCCATTTTCCCTCTTATCCAAAAATATCTTCAACCTCTGCCTCTAGATCCTTTCGTGGCTCAATTGCCCCTTCTGATATCTCTTTTAATGCAATATTGGCTAGCGTTAAGCCGTCAGACTCAACTAACGGCTCACTCCCTTCATGCAGCTGCCTTACCCGCAACGCAATTAGATTTGTAAGCAGATATTTTTGAAGATCAGCTTTCTTCAATGCTTTCTCATAATACTCGTCAATTAACATAACATCTCCCTTTTAAAACTATTTATTTAGTTTTTCTTCTAATTCTAATTCCTCTTGGCACTCAATACAATAAAGAGAATATGGTAACACCTTTAACCGCTTCGGTGGGATTTTGCTATCACAATTTTCACATAATCCGTAGGTGCCAGCTTCTAACTTCTTCATTGCCACTTCAATCTGCTTTAATTCAAAGAATTTCTTGTTCCTTAATTGCAACGATCGCTCTTGTGCGATTTCTACTTCAGCAAGATCAACATCATCACCTCTTCGCTCATCATTCGATTTGCGAATGGCGGCATCTATCTGTTGCGCACTATTAAATAGCGCTTCTTGTTTTAACTTCAACTCCTTCTCAAACTCTATAGTATCACTTTTTCTCATTACTTATCCTTGCAAAATAGAAGGTCAATAATTTCAATATACCTTATTTAATAAGTCATTATAAAATGGTTAACATTATAGCACAATTTTTTATAATTATAATACTTTTAGTTTAGGTTTCTTCCCCTTATAGCTATGAATTTCTGCTGGAAATGAACTATTTTTGACATCAGAAATGTACGCAGAAATCGATTCACCCATCAATTTAGATACGTTTGCATAACATTTGACAAATTTTGGGCTCTTCCCAGCGCTTAATCCAAACATATCAGCCGCAACTAATATCTGACCATCACAGCTAATCCCTGCTCCAATCCCAATGGTTGGAATTTTTAATCTGCTCGAAATATCTTTTGCCAAATCGGTCGGGATACACTCTAATACTATCGAAAATGCCCCTGCCGATTCTAATTTTAACGCTTCATCTAAAATCTGATCTGCCTTAGTTTGATCTTTACCTTGCAATTTAAAACCACCCAGACTATGAATCGATTGCGGTGTTAAGCCTAAATGACCCATTACAGGAATTCCAGCGGTCGTAAATCTAGCAGCAAGATCTACCATATCTTGAGTCCCTCCTTCGATCTTAACCGCCTCCGCACCAGCTTTGATTAGTTTTGTCCCATTCGATAACGCCTCATCATAGCTAATCTTATATGACATAAACGGCATATCAGCAACAACCAGCGCTCGATTAACAGCTCGCTTCACTGCTGCAGTGTGGTATGCAATATCGTCAACCGACACAGATAATGTGTTAGCCTCGCCTCTGAAAACCATCCCTAACGAATCGC
Source organism: Nitrospinota bacterium (assembly GCA_048550035.1). Classification (GTDB taxonomy): domain Bacteria; phylum Nitrospinota_A; class UBA7883; order UBA7883; family JBLYYQ01; genus JBLYYQ01. Next base: position 2,020 of record JBLYYQ010000059.1, on the reverse strand, counting down.
CAATTAAAATAATATCGATCATATTCTCATCAGCAATCTTCGCTTGGGGGTAATCATATAGCGAAAGAGCTGTTATTTTCTCGCCTAACTCCTTGTATTGTAATAAGTTAACTGCTGTAACTTTTTTTGAATCCATAATATCACCATAATAAAACAATCTTGATTTACACTAAGGGAGGATGAACAAATGCGATTATCTATAAATAGACAAATTATAACTTCTCATCGTCCCAGTCTGTTTTAACTAAAAGATCTACGCGATTAAATCAAAATTTAAACTAAATATAATATTTAACTTGAAGTTTGACAAGAAAATTTTTATTATATAGAACTTTTTATCAAATATGTATATCGAGATAAACACAAAGGAGGCATTAAAATGAGTAATCAAAAAATAGAGACGTTATTACTCCACGCAGGGCAGACTCCAGATAGCGACACGCTATCGCGTGGTGTACCAATATATTTAACCTCAAGTTACAACTTCAAGAGCACAGAGCATGCTGCAAACTTATTTGCACTAAAGGAGTTTGGTAATATTTACACTCGATTAATGAACCCAACTACTGCTGTGCTAGAAACTAGGTTGGCCGCTCTACATAATGCAAAAGGGGCTGTTGCGGTTGCATCTGGGATGTCTGCTATATTTTATAGCATTGCAGCCATTTGTAAAGCAGGCGACAATTTCATTACAGGCGACAAGCTTTATGGTGGCACTTATACATTATTTAATGCACAGCTAGCAAGGTTTGGAATTGAACCTCGGTTTGTCGATTCATCTGATCCAGAAAACTTTGCTAAGCAGATTGATGGAAAGACCAAATTGATTTTCACAGAATCGGTCGGTAACCCTGCATGTAATATAGACGATATGGCTGCAATAGCTAAAATAGCAGCTGACCATAATATACCGTTAATGGTCGATAATACTACTACTCCACCTCCTCTATTCAATCCATTTGAATACGGTGCAGATATTGCTATATATTCATTGACTAAGATGATCTCAGGTCATGGTAGTGTTATGGGCGGGATAGTTGTTGAAAAGGGAGATTTCAATTGGAAAGCAACTGATAACTTTCCTGATATTACAGAACCTGATCCTAATTATCATGGTGTAAATTTCTGGGATGCGTTTGGTGATCATAAAGACGCAGTAGCACCTGGAATGGCGTTTAGCTTAAAGATCAGAACTGGACTACTTCGAGATACTGGAGCAGTGATTTCACCTTTTAATTCTCATCAAGTATTGTTAGGGGTCGAAACATTGGCATTAAGAGCCGAGCGTCATAGCTCAAATGGTGGAAAAGTTGCCCAGTTCTTAGAGAAACATCCTAAAGTAAAGTGGGTCAATTATGCAGGATTACCATCACATAAAGATCATGAGATCTCTAAAAAAATGTTCCCTCTAGGGGTCGGAGCTGTATTTGGATTTGGTCTGAAAGGTGGATATGATAGTGCTATTGAGCTTATTAACAATGTTAAGCTTGCATCTCATCTTGCCAATGTACTAGATGCAAAAACATTGATAATTCATCCTGCATCTACCACTCATCAACAGCTATCATCTGATGAACGCCAAAAAGCTAATGTACCTGATGATATGGTCCGAATTTCAGTCGGGATCGAAAATGTTGATGATATTATTGCAGATCTTGATCAAGCTTTGAGTAAAGTATCTTAAGATTCTAAAACTTTTTGATTTAATATTTGCTAATATGAGTTATGGCAAAAAAAAATCTACTGAGCAAAGATGATATATACAACCTAGCCAATGCTAAAGATAGCGTTGGCTGGGTCACATCAAAGAATATTCGAATTAGAGATGAATCGTCGCCATTTAAGCTTATAACGGGAGGTAGCTTAGCACCTCTTGATATTGAATATGAGACATATGGCAAATTAAATCATGCAAAGGATAATGCAATCTTAATTTGTCACGCCTTATCTGGTGATGCGCATGCTGCTGGTTGGCACCAAGATGCCGTTGAGTCTGGTAAAAGTTGGCGCGCGACTCACC
>JBLYYQ010000058.1:0-12837 GCA_048550035.1 Nitrospinota bacterium | reverse complement strand
ATCTCTGGAACTACAAGCGGCACATCTTCGTTCATCCTAAATGCAGAAGTGTTATCAATTACCACTGCATTAGAGTCGGCTGCGATGGGGGCGAACTCTTTTGAAACCGAACCGCCAGCAGAAAATAGTGCAATATCAACATTTTCAAACGAGTCGCCATAAAGCTCTTCGACCATATAAGAATCACCATTAAATGATAGTTCAGTGCCGGCACTACGCCCTGAAGCGAGTAGTTTTAAATCTCGTATCGGAAAGTTTCGTTGCTCTAAAATCTTTATTATTTGAGTGCCAACTGCACCAGTTGCACCAACAACAGCAACATTAAACCTTTTTTGGCTTGCCATAATTTGTACCTGTTTAAGCTAAATAAAATTTATGATTTTATACTATTTCACTATTTAGTAAATAGCATTTACAACCAATTCGCCCATTTTGTCACAGCCAACGAGGATCGAATTTTCATCTTGAATATCTACAGTTCTATAGTTTTGATCTAGCACAGTTTTGACCGCAAGTTCAATTTCGTCAGCAATATCAAAAAGATTAAATGAATGACGAAGCATCATAGCGATAGATAATATTGTTGCTAACGGGTTTGCCAAATTTTTACCTGCTATGTCTGGTGCTGAGCCATGAACCGGTTCAAACATCCCTTTTGAATCAGAAAGCGAAGCAGAAGGCAACATCCCTATCGAGCCTGTTAACATTGCAGCAGCATCTGATAAAATATCACCAAATAGGTTGGTCGTGACTATGATATCAAACTGTTTCGGATTACGAATAAGCTGCATAGCACAGTTATCAACATACATATGTGTAAGTGCAATATCTTGATACTTATCATGGACTTTCGTTACTGTGTCACGCCAAAGTTCAGTCGATTCTAGAACATTTGCCTTATCGACTGAACAGACCTTTTTCGCATTACGCCCTCTAGCAAGTTCAAAAGCAACTTTAGCAATCCGCTCAATTTCAGATTCACTATATATCAATGTGTTAACACCACGCAATTGACCATCAGGAGCTCGTGTTACTCCACGAGGCTCACCAAAATAGATTCCACCAACTAGTTCGCGGATCACCATTATATCAATATTATCAATGACTTCACGCTTCAACGTAGATGCATCGACTAATGCAGAAAATACTTTGGCAGGGCGAAGGTTTGCATAAAGATCTAATTCTGAACGGAGTGCAAGTAAGGCTCTCTCTGGTCTGACTTTATAATCTAATGTTTCCCATTTTGGACCGCCAACAGCACCTAGTAGCACTGCATCAGCACTTTTGGCAAGCTCCAAAGTAGAATTTGGTAGTGGCGTTTTGCTATCGTCATATGCTGTTCCACCGACCAAAGCAGACTGGAGCTCCAAATTAAGAGAATACTTATTATCAATACGATCTAGCACCTTTAATGATGCGTCGACAACCTCTTTCCCGATGCCGTCTCCTGGCAATATGGCAATTTTCACAAATCCACTTTCCTCTATTTGTTATACTGTTAGTAAATATACTGTTAGCAAAATTTTTGTAAATTATCAATAATTTATTTGCTACTTTATATAAACTATACTATAATTAGTTTGATAATTTTTGTGCTGACTCTATATATCAGAGCTCTGACTTAGAGAGCTTGTGCTTAACTATTATTTTTAGGGATTTTTTTGAGCAATGACAAGAATTTTACGATTTAAAATGATGCGACTATCAATTCTAATTCTACTTATCACTTCTACTTCGTTGATCGTTGCTTGTGATGAGCACGATAATCCTGGCTGTGCATGGAGTGTCTTTTGTGATGCACGAGAACCTTGGGCTGGGGATGTGACACTAGATCAAGAAGTGAGTCCACTTGTGGATGAGGGTGGTTATCCAGCAATTGAAAATAGGTTATATAAAGTTAAAACCACCTTTAAATATCCTGATTATTGTTACGATTTCATTTCGGGTAACTATACTGAAGAGTTCTTTAAACATGATGATGATGATCCGCAGGATTCGTATATTGTTATAACTAGGACTTCTTTTCCTGTTGATGAAAATACTACTACGCCTCCGCTGCTAGGGTTAGGTTTTTTTCAACAAGCCCAAGGTAGTATTGTAACTGATACGAACATTCTTCTTGCAGTAGAAAATAGGAGCCCTGATTGTTACCATTCTAGTTTACAATATGCTATAGTAACTTGTGAGAACACTACTACAGGGCTTTATGACAGCTACTTTAATGCTGTAGATGTGCAATTTGGGTTTGGCGGTAGTTGGAATATTGATGATGCAGGTTATAATGCAGAAAATCTAATGATTTCTCACTTTTATACTTCTCTTACGGCTGATGGGAGCAACGCTTATATTACTGAAGAAGCCTATTCATTTTATCTCTCTTTCGTTGAGGAGGACGGTAGTCCAATAGAGTGCTATAATAGGACAAACTACGAGGCAGAGTTTGTTCGTACTTTTTAATCAAACCTTCCATTATAATTCTAGCTTAAATTCAGAACTGATTTTCTTTTAGATAATTTAAAAATATTCAAATTGAATAGCAATTAATACCTAGAGTGCAAAATAAAACTTGACATTTTGTTCTTTTCTTCATAGCGTGTACTATCGGGTAAGTACATTTAAACGCACAATGTTAATTTAGAGAAGGGTATGTTTGACAATGAGAAACTATTTTCCAACTAAAGTTTTAAGAAGTATTGTTCTATTTTCAGTAAGTTTAGCACTTCTAGTAGTCGGTTACGCACCATCAAGTTTTGCAGCAAAGGGTGCTAAAGCATCTGACAGTATCCTTGCTACAGCAAGTACAGGAGGTACTTATTATCCAGTAGGAGTTGCAATATCAACATTAGTAAAACTAAAATTGCAGCCTAAGCATAAGATAGGAATGTCTGCAATTAGCTCTGCCGGTTCAGCTGAAAATATTAAATTACTACGAGAGAACGAAGCCCAGTATGGAATCCTCCAGGGTCTTTATGGCTTTTGGGCTTGGACCGGTACCGGTCCGCTAAAGGGAGAGGGTCCGCAAAAAGAATTACGAGCAATTACGATGCTATGGCAAAATGTGGAACAATTTATCGTCCTTAGTAAATATGCAAAAACTGGTACCATTGCTGATTTTGTTGCACTCAAAGGTAAAGGTATGAAGGTTGCGCTTGGTAAGAAAAATTCAGGAACTATCGGTTCTAATAGAGCATTATTAAGCAAGCTAAATGTTGATCTTGATAAAGATTATAAGCTATTTTATGCAGGTTACGGTCCTAGTGCTGATGCCCTCCAGAATGGTCAAGTTGTAGGTATTAATACTCCATCTGGAGTACCAACCGGTGCGATTACCAAAGCATTTGCTTCTATGGGTAACAAAATTACATTGCTAGGGCTTACACCTGAGCAGGCTAAAAAAGCTGATGGTGGACTTGAATTGTGGACTCCTTTTACTATTAAAGCTGGGGATTATCCTTCTTTAAAGAAAGATGTTACAACTATCGCACAGCCTAATATCCTCGTTGTTAGGTCAGATGCTACTGAGGAGTCGGTCTATATGATTACAAAAACTATCTATGAGAATCTTCCATTCTTAAGTGGGATCCATAAGGCAACGAAAGCTATGAGCATTGATAAGGCTATTGTTGGTATCCCAATGCCACTTCATCCTGGTGCTATCCGTTACTATAAGGAAGTAGGAATTAAAGTGCCAGCTAAGCTTATTCCAAAAAAATAGGCTGATAGCGAGAAAAAACTTAGGATCTTTAGGGATCCTAAGTTAATTTCGTTAAGGTGTTTTTGATGATTCCACAGTTTGCCTGCTTACCGAATGGAGACAATTAACTAGATGAATAGTTTACGAGCCGACCAATTTAAGAACTATTCAGCTAAACTTGCTTTTGTATTAGGTGTTGCAATTGCTATTTTCCATCTTTACGCAAATATTTATGGTGGAGTATCTAGCCTCACTCAGAACGGATTACATTACGCAGGTTTCGCACTACTTTGCTCACTTTTGCACCCATTTGGTAAATCAAAGAGGTTTGCAACTAGCTATTCTGTCTTCTTTTTCAATATTGCACTAGGTCTGATCACAGTTATTGCTGCTGTTTATATGATCTTTGCCGAAGATTTTATTTTTGGGCGCGGAGTCCAGTTTATATGGTTAGATAGCGTTTTTGCAGTAATACTAATTATCAGTGCGATGGAGTACACAAGGCGTACCACAGGGATAGTTATTCCTATTTTGATCTTCACAACTTTGTCCTATGTAGGGTGGTGGGGTAGTACAATAGATGGGGTTTTTAGATTTCCTGGACTTCAAACCGAGACAATACTATTTCGAAGTATCTTCAGTGATGATGCATTATTTGGCAATATAGCCACTATTTCATCAACATTTGTATTTATGTTTATCCTTTTTGGTGCATTTTTACTCCGTTCAGGAGGTAGCGAATTTATAATTAATGTATCACGATTGGTTGCTGGTAGATTGATAGGAGGACCTGGATTGGTATCTGTTGTTGCATCATCACTTACAGGAACAATATCAGGCTCTGCGATTGCAAATACCGCATCGACTGGTGTGATCACGATCCCACTGATGAAACAGGCAGGATTTTCACCAAAATTTGCGGCGGCGGTTGAGGCTGCAGCGTCGACTGGTGGACAGTTAATGCCACCTATAATGGGTGCTGGTGCATTCGTTATGGCAAGTTACACAGGGATTCCATATACTACTATTGTTGCGGTCAGCATTATCCCTGCAATATTATATTTTTTAACTGTGGCATTCTTTGTCCGAATTGAAGCAAAGAAACGGAATATCGGACTAATAGAGTTAGAGACCCCACCCGCAAGCGAGATTTTAAAAAATGGTGGATTGACCTTTATTGTACCTGTAGTTGTTTTGACATCATTGCTGATATATGGATTTACACCAACTTACGCTGCTGCGATTGGCGTTATGTCTGTGATCATAGCATCATGGTTTACTCCGAATAAGATGAAATTTAAAGATATCTTAGAGACATTTGCACTCGGTGCAAACAATATGGTTACAACAGGTCTACTACTTTGTAGCATAGGTCTGGTTGTTAATGTAATCTCAATGGCAGGTATAGGTAATACATTTTCGCTGATGATTGCTGCTTGGTCGCAAGAGAGCCTGATAATTGCTTTAGGATTGATTGCAGTTGCCTCTTTAATATTAGGGATGGGCCTGCCTGTGACTGCCTCATATATCGTTTTGGGGACGCTATCAGCGCCAGCTATCTATACGCTTATCGTTAATGCAGAGTTAATAGAAATCTTTACCACCACTATATTATCAGTTGATACAAAAGCAATTCTATCGTTGGTCTCTCCAGATATTATTACCAATGCAACAGGACCACTTACTTTAGAGGCAGCAACAGAACTTTTAGCTATTACACCTCCTGAACTGTTAGAATCGCTTCGAAACAGTTTACTAGGTCCTGAGGTATTGCTCTCTGCACTCTTAGCTGCACATCTTATAATCTTCTGGCTCAGTCAAGATAGTAATATCACTCCACCTGTCTGCTTGACCGCTTTTACCGCAGCTGTAATTGCAAAATCACCACCAATGGCAACCGGAATTGAGTCTTGGAAGGTAGCAAAAGGACTCTATATTGTCCCAATACTCTTCGCATACACACCTCTTATTGGAGGTACTCCAACAGAAGTTACCTCCGTCTTTATATTCTCGATCTTTGGGCTCTATGCATTTTCAGCAACTATTCAGGGTCATATGGAAAATATCCTTAAGATTCCTGCGCGGATAGCAACATTTATAAGTGCGATTTTGCTTCTTTGGCCGTTTGATATCCAATTACATATCGCTGGTATGGTACTTCTGATTGCGATATTTCTGCTAAATATTAGAACTAAACCTGCTGTTACTGGTTCTACTCCGATATCTTAGGAAGATCTTTAATAGCCAGCAGCGCATCTTTTAGCATTTTATCATCCATCTGCTCGTTGGTGAGCCTATTGTCTAAAAATGCATCATATGCACTCATATCGAAATGACCATGTCCTGATAGGTTGAATAAAATTACCCGCTCTTTTTGCTCTTCCTTGGCGATCAGTCCATTAACAATAGCTTCTCTAATGGCATGTGATGATTCAGGGGCTGGTATGATCCCTTCAGTCTGCGCAAAGAGTGTTGCAGCTTGAAAGCACTCTAGCTGTGGATAAGAGTTCGCTCTCATCAGATTGTCAACCAACAGCTGACTAATAATAGGAGCCATCGCATGGTATCGTAACCCTCCAGAATGGATGCCAGGTGGGATAAAATCGTGACCTAATGTATGCGTGGCTATTAATGGAGTCATCTTGGCTGTGTCGCCAAAATCATATGCAAACTCTCCTTTGGTCATTGTCGGACAGCTAGCAGGCTCTACACCAATAATATCAATATCTTTGCCATTGACCTTGTCTCTTACAAATGGAGCTATAAGACCAGCTAGATTAGAACCACCACCTGCACATCCTATAATCACATCAGGATAGTCACCGGCCAATTCCATCTGCTCTTTTGCCTCTAGACCAATTACCGATTGGTGTAATAGTACATGATTCAAGACAGAGCCTAAAGTGTAATTAGTAGTTTTATCGTTAGCGGCCACTTCAACCGCTTCTGAGATCGCGATACCGAGTGAGCCGGTCGAGTCAGGATCTTGTTCTAATATCGCTCTGCCAGCATTGGTAGTGTCGGAGGGTGATGGGATCAGATCGCCACCCCAGACTCTTATCATTGATCGACGGTATGGCTTTTGGACATAACTTATTTTTACCATATAGACCAAAGTTTCTAACTGAAACTTCTGGCACGCAAAACTGATTGCCGATCCCCATTGACCAGCACCAGTCTCGGTTACGATCCGTTTAACACCTGCTTCTTTATTATAGTAAGCCTGTGCAATAGCCGTGTTGGACTTGTGGCTGCCAGATGGTGAACCACCTTCATATTTATAGTATATCTTTGCAGGAGTTTCTAGTGCTTTCTCTAGATTTCTAGCTCTAAATAGTGGAGTAGGACGCCATAGCGATAAAATATCTAGTACCGGTAAAGGGATATCTATCAATGATTTATCACTCACTTCTTGCTCAATTAATCCGATTGGGAAAAGTGGCGCAAGATCCTCAGGCGCTATCGGCTCATTAGTTGCAGGGTTTAGCGGCGCTCTTGGTTTTGTTGGCATATCTGCAACAATATTTAGCCACTTTGTTGGTGTTTTTGATGCTGGTAAGTCAAAGCGTCTATTGACCATCTATATCCTCATTTTGATCTAGTTAAATGTCAAAATGCTATCTTGATTTTGCACTTTTTGCAATATTTTTTATATATAATGGTCATGTTTTCGATAGATTTTGAATAATTTTGAAATTAATAGTGGCAAAATTATTTCAAACTTGATAAGGTGATAGCTCATTGAAGGGGGTGGTTAGCTCAGTTGGTAGAGCGCTAGCCTTACAAGCTAGATGTCACAGGTTCGAGCCCTGTACTACCCACCATTTTCTTATTCTCCAAACTTTTCCTGAAGGATTATTACTAAGGCGCTACTCTTATAGCTTCTGAAACCTTACTGCTTGGCAACTTCGATAGTAGATTACGGGAGCTACCGTTGCCTATTTCAGTAAAAGGGTCATGTTATACATATAGTATGAAATAGGTTACACTCTCTTTTATGAAACAGAAAGATTCTTTTTTTGAGCGATGGAGTAAGAAAAGTCAATTAGCAAGAGATCGGGGGTTTTATCTAATTGCATTGCCATTGATAATTATTACTGTTGCTATTGCGCCACACCTGTTTCAGGTTATATTTTTCCCTCAGATTCGACTAGAGGTTCTCAAGGTATCGTCATTGACAATAGCCTCTGCAGTGGTGGTGAGTATTATGCTCTATTTTCTGACTCAATGGCTATCTCGTCCTACAGTATGGGGAGCATCGCGCCATCGTTGGCCAATAATAAGTCATGTATTGGTTTTGTGGATACCTGTGACTTTCTTTGTTGATGCACCACAACGAGCGGCCGAACTGCTAATCGTATTGGATGATATATCTGATTGGCTTTATATGGCACCTTATACCATTGGAATTTCTATGACGAGGACATTCCTATTCGCAGGAGGGATTGTCTTTTTCGAGAGGCTGATCGGGACAACTTTAGAGATCGAAAAGAAGAAGGCAGAAGCATTATCATTAAGGTCAGATGTGATGCGAAACCTTATCCAGCCTCATTTTTTACTAAATAGTCTTAATATTATTAGAGCGCATCTAGATGAAGGGAAAGTTGAAGCATCATCAGAGATGTTAAATAGGTTGACATCTCTCTTTCGCAAAGTGCTTAACCACTCATCGCTAGAGATGATTCCATTGCCACTTGAAATAGAGACTATTAAAGATTATATAGCTATTATGAATATCCGTTATGAGGCAAACTTTACTCTTTGCGCAGATCAGGTTGAAAAGTTTGGAGTGCTGGTTCCACCGTTAATATTTTTTTCATTAGTTGAAAATTCGTTCAAGCATGGTTTTTCATCACGCAAAGAAGGTAGGATTGACATTGAGATTGATCCGAAGAAGTTTTTGAGTATCTCTGTTATAGATAATGGTGAATCGATAAACAAAGATAAGATTGAAGCTGGCATAGGTGATCAGTTCATAGTTACAAGACTGCAGAAGCTATACAAAGATCAGTTTGAACTTGAAACTCGATTTCGAGATGATGGTGGCTATGAGGTTAAAATAAGAATACCATGGATGCCTATTACTGAAAGATAAGATGAAAATCCTAATCGTTGAAGATGAACCACCTGCTGCACGGAAATTGACAAATGATATAAAAACTGTTGCAGCCGAGCAGGTAAGCCAGATTATTACCTGCTCCAACATTGAGTCTGCTAGGGAATTACTTGCTGATAAGTTTGATCTTCTATTTTTAGATCTCAATATTGAAGGTGAGTTTGGATTTGATATATTAAGAGAGTTTGCTACTGGCGAGTTTAAGACTATCATCGTGACAGCATATGATCAGTTCGCTCTAGAAGCATTTGAGCTAGGTGCTTTTGACTATATAGTAAAACCTGTGACAATTGAGCGGCTTGAAAAATCGTTTCAACGTCTAAACTCGACTACTACCCAAAACAGAGAAAAGCTAAAATCATTACTTGTTAAAACTAGAGGTCGGTATGAAAAGATACCGATTGAGCGAATCATTGCGGTAAAGAGTGCTGGCGACTATTCAGAACTCTATCTTGATGATGGTAAAGTTAAACTCTCATCAAAGCGGATGGAGTTTCTTGAAAATAATCTGCCTGATCAATTTTTCCGTACTCATCGAAGCTGCATCATAAAACTTGATAATATATCTAGAATAGAGCCGACTACTGGCGGCAAATATTCTCTATCAGTAGATGGAATTAAAGAGCCTCTACCGGTCGGTAGATCAAAATATCAGTCGTTATTGAAACTATTAGAAACTAAAAAAAAGTGAGTGTTAAGGAACTGTCCCCATTCCCCGTTAAACAAATCAACACTCACTTTTTTTAAGCTTAGTTACAATTTAACCTCTTTTACTGATAGCCTGCAAGTTAAGCTCTATGAAATGACTCTTTTTATCGTTAAAAAGTAAAACGGTTGAAGCACTTTGGACAAATGTCCGTTAGTTTTGAATTTAGGGCTCATTTGAACTGTTGTAAATTTATTAGCCCTAAAAGGTTTATATATGCTATCCTACTTCGGAATGTTAAGAGTAGCATAATTTATAGATATACCAAATATAGGTTGATCAGGCAATAAGGAGAGGGATAAGTATAATATGGAGAATGGGTTAAGAATAATTGTTTTAATCAAACAGGTTCCAGATACCAGCTCAAAAGCAGGAGTTAACCCAGATGGTACAGTAGATCGTGCGCGCGCAAAGCGGATGATGAACCCATTTGATCAATTTGCATTACAAAAAGCGTTGGAACTCAAGCAGCAAGAGGGTGGCGAAGTAATTGTAGTCTCAATGGGACCAGGTCCTGCGATTGAGGTAGTGGTTGAAGCATTAGAATATGGGGCTGATCGAGGATTTCTTTTATCTGATAGAAAGCTTGCAGCATCCGATACACTTGCAACTGCCTATGCACTCTATAAATCTATTCTCTACATCAATGATACAATAGGGAATGTCGATATAATTTTTACCGGCTTACAAACCACAGATGGTGATACAGCACAGACCGGTCCACAAATTGCGGAACGACTAGATTGGCCTCAGATTACATATCTTGAAAACTTGACAATTAAAGATGGTCTCTGTTCTATTAATAGAATTGTAGAAGGTGGTCATCAAGAATTGAGTGCTAAACTCCCTCTTTTGATGACAGTTGCAAATTCTGCAACTAAATTAGAGGCAAAAAGATTTTTGAGCGTCTATAAGGTAAGGGAATTACTGAGGAATCGCGAATCTTATGATTCTAAAGTAAAGGTGATAACTCTTAGCGATATTGATGCAGATTCTACTCGTGTCGGACTTGTAGGTTCGCCAACGGTGGTGGGGAAAACATGGAAATTAGGTGAAATTGGTGGAAAATGCCAACTCTTTGGTGGTCGCGATATAGAAGAGGAAGTGCCTGCTCTGCTCGATGCATATATCGAAGATAAAGGAGTATCATTGGAGGAACTAGTAAAGTGAGCAAATATGCAAATGTTATGATAATAGTTGATCAGCTGCAATCAGATATGCAGCCTGTAACTTTTGAACTACTAGGTGCTGCTGCTGAGTTGGCAAAGAAGCTTAATGTTGGGGTTGAAGCGATTGCAGTCGGTCATGATTTAGGCGACATTCCTCAGACTTTAATTGAACATGGAGCATCAACCGTTTATCTAGTTGATCAGCCTGAGTTTGCAGATTATGCAACATTACCGTATCGTAAAGCTGTATTGACAGTATTAAAGAGTTTGGATCGTCCACCTCATATTGTATTATTAGGCGCTACAACAATTGGGCGTGATTTAGCACCTAGAATTGCAGCAGAGCTAGAGGTTGGGCTGACTGCAGACTGTACTGAACTAGATATTGGAGATTACACTCATAAAGGGAAGGCAGATCCAAGTAAGACAGGTGAGTTTAAAGATTGTCTATATGCCATTCGTCCTTCATTTGGCGAATCTCTTAAAGCACGAATATTAGGTCCATGGAAGAATCCGCAGATGGCAACCGCAAGGACAGGTGCCATGGTTCCATTCAAGCGAGATAGTAATCTTAAAGGGAAAGTCATCAAGATTGAGGTTAAACTAGATGAATCAGATTTCCGTGTTAAGGTTGTACGTACTGTTCGAGATGTTTCAGCGACGGTAGATTTCTTAGCTGCAGATGTCATTGTATCAGGCGGTTTTGGATTAGGATCATCAGCAGGGTTTGCGGTTGTTCGAGATTTGGCATCAATTTTCAAGCGTGGAGCAGTCGGATCATCACGTAAGGCTGTAGATGCAGGTTGGATTCCTTATGCTCATCAGGTAGGTCAAACAGGCAAAACAGTCCGCCCGAAGATATATATAGCGCTTGGGATCGCTGGTGCTATACAACACCGTGTTGGGATAACAAACTCTGATACTATTATTGCAGTCAATAAAGATGAATCAGCACCAATTTTTCAGTTTGCAGATTATGGGATTGTTGGTGACCTCTTTACTGTTGCTCCTTTACTTAAGGAAGAGTTTCGAAATAGAGTTCATGAATCAGCGATTTTATCATAGTTTATTTACAATTGAAAAGGTATTAAAGTGAAAGATAGGATTCAATACGACATCGCATTAGTTGGCGCAGGACCTGCTAATCTTGCACTGGCACTAAGATTAGTCACGACTTCGACTGTGCCTCTTAGATTAGCTGTATTAGAGAAGTCAAAAAACATTGGCTCGCATCTTCTTTCAGGTGCTGTCTCTAACCCACGAACATTAGCAAAGCTTTTCCCTGACTGGAGTACTCAAGAAGATTTCCCTCTACAAGGAATCGTAAAAGATTCATACTTAACCGTTCTAGGGTCAAATGAGAATGAGGATGTGCCACGTTTTGCAATCCCGCCATACTTTAAGAAAGAGGGATATGCAGTTTTGAATATCTCTGATTTGGCGCACTACATGGCAGAAGAGATCAAGAAGATTGCAGCTGAGAAGGATAATATTATAGTAGACTTCTACCCTGGATTCCCGGCACAAGAGATACTCTTTGACGGAAATAAAGTTATTGGCATTAAGGTCGATAATAGTTCTGATGAGCGAGCTAATAATCTCTATGCAAATGTGACAGTATTTGGTGAGAAAGGTTTTGTATCGCGCGATTTGATTGAGAGATTCAATCTACGCAAATCGGCACAAACATGGGCAGTTGGTGTAAAAGAAGTATGGGAGGTGCCACGAGATTATGAAGGGAAAGTTTGGCACACTGTAGGCTATCCACTTGTTGCAGGTGAGCTAGGTGGTGGATTTATCTATGGACTTAAAAATAATAAAATCATACTTGGACTTATCACAGGTCTTGATAGTCCGAACCCTAATATTCGACCTGTAACTAAATTACAAACTTTGAAGAAGCATCCTTGGGTGCAAGAGCTAATTAAAGATGGTAAGCTATTACAATATGGGGCATCTGTTTTACCTGAGGGTGGATACTATGCATTGCCAGAAAAGTTTGCAGTTTCAGGCGCTATGTTGGTCGGAGATGCACTTGGCACTCTGGATGTTAAACGATTTTCCGGTGTAGACAAAGCGATGGAGTCTGGTATTATTGCTGCTGATATATTGAGCTTGGCATCAGCTAACAATGAGTTTTCAGAATCATTTT
>JBLYYQ010000057.1:0-2899 GCA_048550035.1 Nitrospinota bacterium | reverse complement strand
GAAGAAATTGATCAAATATGCAAGGATCGGAAGACAGGTACACCTGACGGAGCTGTAGATAAGCATGGTAATATTATTACGAAACGACGCGCGCAAAAGGAAAGAAAGAGGCGACAGAGAGCCGGCTCAAATAACAATTAAGAAACGATGCGCGCAAAAGAAAAGAAAGAAGCAACAGAGAGGCAACTCAAAGGAAAAGACGATTAACTAAGATATGAATAATAGATAAGTATGCATATAGGAGATTGAGATTATGATGAAATGGTTTGGAGTGAAAACTGTCTATATGACTAGAACCACAGGCAAAGTCCACTCAACCAGATCAAAGGTACACCCTTCTTCTGTTATGATTGAGGAACGAGTTGTGATGTTTAAAGCACGCAATATTGAGAGTGCCATTAAAAAGGGTGAACGAGAGGCTAAAGAATATATTGATGGAGATGAGGATAATATTACACCTTATGGACAAATTGCCAGGCAGAGATATGTAGGGTGTTGTGATGCTTATATGCTAGATGATAAACTTGGTGACGGTCAGAAGGTATACTCTGCAACAGAGGTTCGCCTCACAAAGCCTACAAAGGCTGAACTTTACAACAGTAAACTAGGACTTGAATATGGAAATAGAGAGCGTAATCTGCGACGAAAGTTTCTTGATCTTGGTCTTAGTAGAGCTGAAAAGTAGAGTCACTATAGCTTATTAGCCTGCATAACTTTGCCTGGTTGAGTAAAATAGAAACTAAGCAGAGTGAGCTGAGCAGAGATACATTATGATATAAAAGGGTTGGTGGAGAGCCACTCAAGCAAGGCAAAGTTCAAATAGATAAGTATGCATATAGGGGATTGAGATTATGATGAAATGGTTTGGAGTGAAAACTATCTATATGACTACAGCGACAGGCAAAGCCACATTACCCTATGTAAGAACTTTTGAACCTTCTTCTGTTAGGATTGAGGAACGAGTTGTGCTGTTTAAGGCACGCAATATTGAGAGTGCTATTAAAAAGGGTGAACGAGAGGCTGAAAAATATGCTAATACAGAGTCCAAGCATATCAGTCCTTACTTGCAAACAGTCAGGACAAGGTATGTAGGGTGTTGTGATGCTTACATGCTCGATGATAAACTTGGTAATGGTCAGAAGAAGGTATACTCTGCAACAGAGGTTCGCCTTACAAAGCCTACAAAGGCTGAATTGGAAAGTACTAAACTAGGACTTGAATATGGGAAAAGGGAAAAGTCTTTAAGATCAAAGTTTTGGCGTATTTGGAAAGTAGAAGATAAAGCTTAGCCAAATGTAGTGAGTAAAGATATCTTATGAGACAGAGTCTACATAATGAGCAGAGCTAAAAAATAAAATGCTTGAATCAAAGTTCAAGTAAGTAAGTATGCATATAGGAGATTGAGATTATGGTGAAATGGTTTGGAGTGAAAACTGTCTATATGACTACAGCCAGAGGCAAAGCCAGATTACCCGAAGTAGATTTCGAACCTTCTTCTGTCATGGTTGAAGAACGAGTTCTGACATTTAAAGCACGCAATATTGATAGTGCTATTAAGAGAGCCGAACGAGAGGCGAAAGAATATGCGAGCAAAGCGTCTGGTTATATTAATCCTTACGGGCAAACTGTCACGACAAGGTATTATTGTTATGAATATTTTGAGTTTTGGCATGGTGATGAACCTGGTGAAGGTATAGAAGTATACTCTTCAACAGAGATTCGCCTCACAAGACCTACAAAGGCTGAATTGGAGAGTAGCAAAATTGGACTTAAACATGGTAAGAGGGAGGCTTCCTTGCGACGAAAGTTTTCTGATAGAGATTTGTCCAAGCCTGAGAAATAGATGTTGTGATGCTGATATGCTAGATGATCAACTTGACGGCGGTCAGAAGGTATACTCTGCAACAGAGGTTCGCCTCACAAAGCCTACAATAACTGAACTACGTAACACTCTATTACAGGCGCTTTTTAAAGTAACTATTAATCAAAAAATTATCTTATGAAAAACTCTGAAGTTCTAATATTTTTTAATAAATTTTTACCTAATACAAGCCCAAAATTTTGTGAAGATTTTTAAAAAATGAGCAAGGTAGAGATGCCAACCAAATTTGGCTAAAAGATCTAATTTTATTAGCTGATGCAATTAACAGTAATTGGCTATTTTCTCAAGATGTTAATGAAAAATCATGGGATAATTTGGAGAATTTTTCTGGGTCTCATCAATATGGAGCTACCAATTTTAGTCTAAAAATTATCAGACAGAAAAAGAATGGCGTTTTTCACTATACTGGCGAATTCAAATCAGACTCAAAAAATCTAAAAATCTTTGCTAAACCTGACAATTAATCATTCGAATTATCAACGCTTAAATTTTTAACTCTTGGTCTGAAAACCGTATCAAACTTCTCTATATAGGTTTTCAACCACTCATGCTGATTGCTCCAATCATCAGTATTTTCCATATCCACATCAAAATTTTTAGAGATGATAATTTTTGATACAACTTTACCTGGCTTCGCATCCCATTCCAAATCTGCACCAATTTCCTTTTCAATAGCTTCTTTATCTTGCTCCAGAAGGTTATAATAAGCCTTTGATTTACCCTTCACCGCAATGTACAGATCAACACTAATTTTGTTCTCAATCCTATGCAAGGTTGCTTCAATGCCAAATCCAGTTCTACCGACAGGAAACCATTGATAATTTTCTGAACTAGGGGGTGGGGGGCGAAGTTTTGAATTTTTACTCTCAAGATAATCAACTAATCCCTGCCAATATAACTGGTACATTGCTCCAACCCGACCCCCGCCACTAATATTCTTAGCCGCCTGCGATATTGTTTTGCTCCAATTATTAGGCTTGCTGATAATATTGAATTTAGGAGCGGCAGGAGAATCCT
>JBLYYQ010000056.1:0-3340 GCA_048550035.1 Nitrospinota bacterium | reverse complement strand
GGCTGCCACTCTGTATAACATGTTAACAGGACGCTTACCGCGTGTTTTCCCAAAAGATACAGATCCATGGAAAGTAGTGTTAGAAGATCCACTTGTCCCGATAAGGAAGCGTGATGCATCTATTCCGGCTAAGTTAGCTGAAGTAATTGATTATGCATTAGTTGACACACCAGATATCGTGGTAAAATCTGCATTAGAGTTAAAACAATTAATAAAGTCATCAGTTTAGAATGAAAAATTATAGCTATTTTGCTATTTCTGACAAAGGTCAGATTCGCAAAACAAATGAAGATGTCTTTTTAGCAGATGAGTCGCTATCACTCTTTGCAGTAGCAGATGGAGTTGGCGGTAGAGCAGGAGGCGATCTAGCATCTGCATTTATAAAAGAGCACTTCTCTAAGATTGTTCGCAATACCCTTGCCAAATTATCAATAGAGGAAGTGATTTTTCACTCGATAGTTAAATTGAATGAAGAGCTACTAAGCGAGGTTAAGCAGGTTGATTCTTATTATAAAAATATGAGCACAACCATTATCTCAATTTTGCTTACTGATGATGGTCTTGCAAATATTGGCAATCTTGGTGACTCTAGAGCATATATTATTAGAGGAAGCGGAATGACTCAACTATCAAAGGATCATTCATTGGCACAGTTGCTAGCAGAAAATGGTTCGATAGACGCCAAAGATGTAAAGGGTCATCCAACAAGTAATCGCCTTACACAGTATGTTGGAATGCCAGGGAGTGTTACCCCTGAAACATCCCAAATTTACTTGCAAAAGAATGATCTATTACTTCTTTGCTCTGATGGTCTAACAAATATGTTAGTAGATGGCGAAATTAATGACATATTGCAAAGTAGTAAAAATGCGCAAGAAGGGTGTGAAACATTGATTAAGCGTGCTAACGAATTAGGAGCAAGAGATAATGTCACTGTAATTGTTGTCCAATGGTTAGCAGATGTTGAAAGACAAAATGAATCACTAGACAGTCAGACCACCATAAACTATTAAGACCCAATAAAAATGTCAGAGAGTAGAACATGCCTTAAATGTGGCAAAATTAACGAGGCATCAAATAGTCTCTGTATTGAGTGCAATGCGGCGCTAACCTTAGATGAATCAGATAATTTCACCATTGCGAATGGTTCCCCTGGTTCTGATTTGAGTGACGACGATTTTGATGATGTAGTTACAGAACATAACATAGATCAAATGTTTGCCGCCAGTAATCCTCCACTTGAACAGACTAAGGTTGAGCTTGAAAGTGATGAGACGGTAATTATTGAAGGTCAAAGTAGCATTCAAGAATCAGATAGTGGTGCAACAACTCTTATAGCAGATCAAAATTCAACTGTTGCAGAGGCTGCCTCCACCCTTATAGCCGAGTCTTTTGTTGATCCAATTAAGCGCCACAAGGCTACTATGAGCCACTCTAGTTTGGAATCTGTAGATGATGTCACCACCGACTGGAAAATTGGTGACACAATAATAGGGCTATACCATATAAGTGATCTATTAGGAGAAGGTGGGATGGGTAAGGTCTACAAAGTCCGTCATTTAGGATGGAATGTTGAGCTTGCGGTTAAGTCTCCAAAGCTTGAGGCACTAGCAAGTCTAGGCGGGCCAGAAATTTTTGAAGAGGAGGCGAAAACGTGGGTGGATCTAGGGCTGCATCCTCATATAGTAAGTTGTTATTATGTAAGGCGATTAGGTAATATCCCTCGAATATTTGCAGAATATATAAGAAACTGCTCGTTAAAAGATTTGATCAAGTCTGGCAAATTACGTGATTTAGCGACATTGATAGATATTGGAGTACAGGCAGCGTGGGGTCTTGAATATTCTCATAAAATGGGTCTTGTCCACCAAGATATAAAACCTGCCAATATAATGATAACCGAAAAAAATATTGCAAAAGTAACCGACTTTGGATTAGCAAAATGGCGATCGGTTAGTAGATCAGATTCAGCAGATAAATCGGATAACCTAGTTGAGTTTAGTGGTATGACCCCTGCTTACTGTTCACCAGAACAAGCAAATCGAGCATCGCTGTCAGCTAAGACAGATATCTGGTCTTGGGGTTTAACCTTTTTAGAAATGCTTGCAGGCGAGAGGACATGGTTAAATGGAGTTGCCGCACCAGAAGCATTAGATAGACATGTTGAAGCTAGCAAAAAAGAAGGTGGTACCGGTTTCAAGATTCCAGTAAAGATAGCTACTTTATTGAATAATATATTTCAAGACAATCCAGAAGATAGACCAGGTAGCATGTTGCTAGTTGCTGATCAACTAACTCAGATATATGGTGAACTGTTTGACCAGAAGTATATGCGCGAGTTTCCCAAGATAAGTCGCGTTACAACAGATAGTTTAAATAACAAAGCTATCTCGCTTATTGACTTAGACCATATTGAGAAAGGTATCAAAACTTTAGAACAGGCAGTAGTAAATGAGCCCAATCATCCAGAAGCAACATTGAACTATTCTCTGATGAAATGGCGGATAGGTGATATTACAGACTCGGTTGTAATTAATATGTTAGAAGAGATGATCAAGCATCAGAGTTTAGAGACATCGGCTTTTTACTATCTTGCCTTAGCCCATATGGAACGAGATGATTGCAAAAAGGCATTAGAGGCATTAGAGACAATCATTAGTAGTGACCCTAGAATTGAGGAGGTGAAAGCTTTACAAAATTTAGCACGCGAACAGCTAGATAAGTCAAAAAAATTAGATTTAACATTTGATTTTCATACAGAGTCGGTCAATGCAATTGCGCTAAGTAGCAAGAAGAATATCCTATTAACAGGCTCTGATGACCATAGCGCAAAGTTAATTGATATAGCGACGAATAAAGTATTGTACAAATTTGAGCCGACATCACTTGCCATCACTTCGGTTGCTCTATCAGAGGATGGAACAATAGCAGCGATCGGCAGCTACCGTCAGATCGACCTTTATAATCTGCAAGATGGAACTAAGATCAAAACATTAGACATGGAGGGCGGCTGGGTCACAATGTTGAAAATTGATAGCTCCAATAAATATATTGGATCAGCAATTAGTGATGAAAGCCTTAAGATCACTGATATTGACTCTAACCTGGTATTGTCATCGTTTCCTACATTTTACGGCTGTTGCAGCATCAGTGATAATTTCAAGCGGGTCCTATTTCAAAACAAAGAAGGGTCATGCGAATTGCTTGATGTTAACAAAGAGGAGCAACTTAAGCTTTTTGATCAAACCTGTTCTGCCGTGAAATTAAATGAAGATGGAACAATAGCAGCAATTGCCAACTTGAATGGTCATATTGATATCTGGTCAACTGATCAGCCGTC
>JBLYYQ010000055.1:0-6421 GCA_048550035.1 Nitrospinota bacterium | reverse complement strand
TTCTGTTATCGTTACTTTTTTCGACACTGCTCTGGACAGATTTGGGTAACAGTTATATATGGATAGCAATCGTATCATTAGTTTTATATGGTTCTATAGGATTTTACGATGACTGGTTAAAATTACAGAAAATTCAGAATGGGCTATCTGCTAGAGGAAAATTGCTGCTACAGTTTGTGTCAGCATTCATAATAGTCTGGCTGCTGTATGTAGCGCAAGGTTCAGATAGTACAGCACTAACAACTGTATCGGCTCCATTTTTCAAACATATTAATCCAGATTTTGGATTATTTTATTTCCCCTTTGCAATGCTAGTGATTGTTGCGGTTTCAAATGCGGTCAATCTTACTGATGGACTAGATGGTTTAGCAATTGGTCCTGTTATTATAGCTTTTGCTGCATACATGCTAATTTGTTATGTGACAGGTAATGTAAAATTTACTAGCTATCTGTCGATTCAATATATTCAGCAAGTAGATGAGATGACAATATTTTGTGGTGCCGTTGTTGGTGCATCGCTTGGTTTCCTCTGGTACAACTGTCACCCTGCTGCTTTGTTTATGGGTAACGTAGGTTCAACAGCCTTAGGCGGTTTACTAGGGACAGTTGCGATTATGTCTAAACAAGAGTTTGCTCTTATTTTAATTGGAGGAATATTTGTAGCCGAGGCGGTATCTGTGATATTGCAAGTTTATTGGTATAAGACTACCGGTCGTAGACTATTTTTAATGGCACCTTTGCATCATCATTTTGAAAAACTAGGTTGGCCTGAATCGCAGGTTATAGTTAGATTTTGGATAGTGGCATTAGCACTTGCGTTACTGTCGCTATCATTCTTGAAGATACGGTAATGCTAACATTAAAAGGTAGAGAGTCTTTAGTTGTAGGTGGTGGAGTTTCTGGCATTGCAGCCATCAAGCTTCTTCTAAGAGAAGGCAGCGTTGTGACATTAACTGATAGTAATTTAAATGTAGCCTCATCACGACTAAAAGATCTAGGGTTAGAGGTAGAGTTAGTAGCCAATGATATGATTGACTTTGACAGATATGAGCTCGCAGTTATTAGCCCTGGTGTCCCATGGGATTCTTCACTGGTCTCTTCTCTTAGGCGAGGCTCTGCAGAAACAATAAGTGAATTAGAACTAGCATCTAGGTTTATAACTGCTCCAATTATTGCTGTTACTGGTACTAATGGTAAAAGCTCTACTACCACTTTGATAGCGGATATGCTTTCAAGGGAATATAAAGATGTGTTTGTAGGAGGCAATTTAGGAGTAGCACTCTCTGATGCAGCTGCTACTGATTATGACTGGGTGGTGGCGGAGGTCTCTAGTTTCCAATTGGAGGGTATAGTAAGTTTTGCACCTACAATTGCAATTATATTGAACATATCACCCGATCATCTCGACCGTCACAAAAATATGTCAGAGTACATCAGACTCAAAAAAAAGATAGCGATGAATATGCCAAACTCTGCATTGTTAGTCTTTAATGAGGCAGATCAAGTAACGAAATCAGCAGTTGAAGATCTGAATATGAGCAAGATAGGTTTTACTACTGAATGCTTAGTTGATAAGGCTCCATTAGGATATATTAAAGATAATATTGGGTATCTCAATAATGGAACGAAGAGAGTTAAACTAGTTAGCTTCAAAGCTAAGAGAAATCGATTTGCGGGTGAGTTTGAAAATGGGTTAGCAGCTGCAATTGTGGGATATAGCATTGATCTCTCTATTGATACCATCGAAACTTCAATCAATGAATTTAAGGGGTTGCCACATAGGATGGAGTATGTAAAGACCGTTAACGGAGTGGTATTTATAAACGATTCAAAGGCAACAAATGTAGGTGCCACACTAAAATCGATTGATTCTATAGCTGAGAATCTAACGCTAATCTGCGGTGGGCAATCGAAAGGTTGTGACTTTAGTCAGCTAGGTAATGCGATAAGTGAGAAGGTGAATGGTGCAGTGCTAATAGGGGAGTCATCAAAATTAATGGCAAAATCAATGAGCCATGTTAAGAAGATAATCTATGCCGACAATATGGATGATGCAATATTCAAAGCCTATGGACTAACATCAGATGGTGGCACAGTTTTACTCTCACCAGCATCAGCTAGTTTTGATATGTTTCGCAATTATGAAGATCGAGGTTATAAATTTTGTGAGGCAGTTGTCAAGTTAGAAGAGAGGTTGAGTCATGCCAATTAAACGTAGCCCAGATTATACAATAATTATAGCAGCCTTGGCACTCCTTGCAATTGGACTTGTTATGGTATACTCCTCTTCAGCAGTACTAGCATCTGAGAAGTTAAACGATCCTTATTATTTTTTAAGAAAGCAGGCACTCTGGTCACTAATAGGTATTGTATTGATGGTTATTATAATGAAGATCGACTATCGCAGATTTTACAAATTTAGCTATCCAATCTATTTTCTAATATTAGTCTTATTGATTCTAACCTTAGTGCCAGGGATTGGTCGATCGGTCAACGGAGCTACAAGGTGGATTGACTTAGGTTTTATCGCGGTGCAACCTGCAGAGTTTGCAAAGCTTGGTCTTCTGATATTTTTTTCTGCGCTACTTACCAAGAAAATTAACGAAAATAAAGTTACCGATTTCCAATTTGGTTTGGCACCTGTCCTGATTACTCTTGCACCTGCTCTGGTCATAATTCAGTTACAGCCTGACATGGGAAGTGTTATATCAATTGCGATAACTACATTTTTTCTCTTAGTAATATCTAATGCAAGACGGTTTCATCTTGCAACTATTGGTATAGCTTTTTTATCGGTAGCATTATTGTCAATTACCAGGGCAGATTATCGTCGTAAGCGAGTTTTATCATTTCTAGACCCATGGCAAGATATGCACGACTCTGGGTACCAAATAATACAGTCATATGTAGCACTCGCTAGGGGTGGACTATTTGGTCAAGGGCTAGGTGAGAGCAAACAGAAACTTTTCTATCTTCCAGAAGCACATACCGATTTCATATTTTCGATATTAGGAGAAGAACTAGGATTTGTTGGTGCGTTAATTGTGATTGCCATTTTCCTCGTCATAGCATGGAGAGGTTTTAACGTTGGGAAAAATGCGCCTGATACATTTGGGTCATTGCTAGCATTTGGTATTACATTTGCAATTACACTTCAAGCGTTGGTAAACATTTCTGTTGCAACAGGTATCGCTCCAACTAAAGGATTACCACTCCCATTTGTAAGCTTGGGTGGTTCTGCGCTAATTATGTGGATGAGCAGTCTTGGACTGTTGTTAAATATTTCAGAACATACTATTCGCAAACCGATCTCGATCTCGATAAGTAGATTAATTCCTAAAGTTCATACTCTACTAGCTAGGGGAGGCAGATGAAATTAATTATATCAGGAGGAGGTACTGGCGGTCATGTTTATCCTGCAATAGCGATCGCACATGAGTTTTTATCTCGTAGTGAAAAGAATGAAGTTTTATTCATGGGTGCAAAGCAAGGATTAGAGTGCAAGTTGATCCCGATGGAAAATTTCAAGATTATAACCTATGATCTTGCGTATGTTAAGGGTGTCAAATTTGCAAGCCAGTTAGTTGCACTCAATAAACTGTTTGCTGCAGTTTGGGAAGCTAGGAAAGATATTCTTAAGTTTGATTCAGATATATTGCTAGGTGTTGGTGGCTATGCATCAAGCGCAGGCGTAATAGCTGCAATATTAAGCTCTACCTCACTTTATCTGGCAGAACAAAATGTTCGACCAGGGATAACCAATAGGTGGCTTGCTAAATTCGCAAAGAAAGTCTTTGTTACTGATGCAGCTAGTATTAAGTATTTCCCTCATGGCAAAGCTATAGTAACTGGCAATCCTATTCGGCGTGAATTTTATGAGCAGAATCAAGAGATTCCTCCGAAGGAAGATAATAAATTTAATCTAGTTGTATTAGGTGGAAGTCAAGGGTCAGCAACACTTAACAGTGCGTTAGCAGGTGCGGTTAAAAATCTTAACAAGTATGCCGATAAATTATATATCACACATCAAACAGGAGAGGCAGGTTATAAGGAAGTAGAAAACAGTTATAAAGATGCCAAATTCGAACACAAAGTACTCCCATTTGTTTATGATATAGTTGATACTTTAAAGCGAGCAGATCTTGTTATCAGTCGATCTGGGGCAGGATCAATTGCTGAAATATCATCACTAGGCAAACCTGCTATCTATGTCCCATATCCATATGCCGCAGACGATCATCAGCTCTCTAACGCTAAAGAGATCGAAAAAGAATCTGCGGCTATTGTGGTACTCGATAAAGATTTCGACAGTACGATTGTAATGTTGCAGATCGAAAAATTGATAAACGATCAGCCGTTACTTGCCCAAATGAGTAGAAACTGTATCCGATTGGCAAAAACTGATGCTGCCAAAGTTATAGTTGATGAGCTTTTAGCAGGCAAAAAAAGTAAGGATAGCAATGTCATTTAGGAAAACAAAACAGGTACATTTTATCGGGATTGGTGGCTCTGGAATGAGCGGTCTTGCGGAGATTGTAATGTTGATGGGTTATAAGGTAACCGGTTCTGATTTATCATCTTCATCCGTTACTACCCGCTTGATTAATCGTGGTGCTAAAATATTTCAAGGTCATATTAAAGAAAATGTTGGTGATGCTGATGTTGTTGTTGTCAGCTCTGCAATCAACAGTTCAAATCCTGAGATAGAGTATGCTAAATCCAAATTGATACCAGTTATTCCAAGAGCAGAACTGCTTGCCGAACTTATGCGGATGAAATATGCAATTGCAGTGGCAGGTTCGCATGGCAAAACAACAGTAACATCTATGATTGGTGAGCTACTGACGAACTCAAACCTTGATCCAACAATAATCATAGGTGGTAAGGTAGACCGTTTAGGGTCAGGAGCAAGGCTAGGCGAAGGTCAATACATAGTGACAGAAGCCGATGAATCAGATGGTTCATTTCTAAACTTATACTCAACTTTAGCGGTTGTTACTAACATAGATTCAGAGCATCTTGATTATTACGGCAATTTTGAAGAGATAAAAAATACATTTACAAGCTTTATTAATAAAGTTCCGTTCTATGGTAGCGGAGTTTTATGTTTGGATGATCCTACTATTCAAGAAATCATTCCAAACTTGAAAAAAAGATATCTGACATATGGAGTTACGACAAGTGCTAACTTCATGGCACGTGAAATACGATTTGATAAGTTAGAGTCTAGCTTTGTATTTGTAGCGTTTGGTAAGGAGATTGCTGAGCTAACCATCTCCATGCCAGGAACTCACAATGTATATAATGCACTTGCTGCATTGGCAGTCGCATATGAATTAGATCTGAATCTAGAAGCAGCTGTTAAATCTTTAGACCGCTTTAAGGGGATAGAGCGGCGTACTCAATTGAAAGGTGAATATAATAAAATCATGGTCATAGATGACTATGGTCACCATCCAAATGAGATTAGGGCAACCTTGCAAGCTATAAAAAAGGGCTTCCCGAAACGAAGATTGGTAGTCGGATTTGAGCCACACAGGTATAGTAGAACTAGAGATCATATGAGCCAATTTCATAGATCATTTTATGATGCTGACCTACTGTTTGTGACTAATATATATTCTGCGCAGGAAAAGCCGATTAGAGGTGTATCAGCTGAGGCAATAGTATCAGGAATAATAGAGCATGGCAAAAAAGAGGCGCGCTATGTAGAAAGCCTTGAACTACTAGCAGATAGATTTATGGAAGTTGCTCAACCAAACGATATATTCTTAACACTTGGAGCAGGCTCAATAACGACTGTAAGCGATATGCTAGTTGAAAGATTGAGTGGGTAGAGTGCAATGAACTTAATTGGGAACAGACCAGTGACAAACCTTATTCAGGATGTAGATATGTCACATTTAACATCATTTAAAACAGGTGGAATAGCTTCTAAAATATTGATACCTGATTCATTAGATAGCCTAGTTGCTATTGTAAAAGAATATGAAGATTTCATTGTTATAGGTGGATTGACTAATGTTTTAGTTTCGGATGAAGTGATCAATAGGCCTTTAGTCTGGCTTTCAAAAAACTATACTGATCTTGAAATTATAAGAGAAGCGGACTCCGTTACAGTAACAGCGTGCGCTGGTCTAGCATTGAGCAAACTCTCAACTATATTGCTTAAGGAAAGTATAGGAGGATTAGAATTCGGGTATGGACTTCCAGGTAGTGTTGGTGGAGCTGTTAAAATGAATGCTGGTGCTTATGGCCGTGATATGAGTCATATAGTTGAAAGCTGTACTGTTGTAACTTTAGCAGGTGAAGTTGTTTCATACAATAAGGATGAATTAGAGTTTAAATATCGTGGTTCAAAAATAGATGATCGTTTAATTGTTCATAACGTTACGCTAAGGCTCCATGAAGCAGAGCATGA
>JBLYYQ010000054.1:0-11668 GCA_048550035.1 Nitrospinota bacterium | reverse complement strand
GGTCAGGGGAAGGAGGGAGGGAGGGAGGGATGGGAAGAAGTGACAAGGAAGATAGATAAGAGGGGAGGGGTGGGAGAGAGGCAGGGGAAACAAGGAAGGGCTCCTTGATATGTTGCAAGCTTATCTTTGAGCTCGCTAGTAGCTTTATCTAGTTCTTCAAAGCGATGGCCTGTAAGTTGAACATTTATTGCTTCTCCTGTTTCAAATAGACTTGTGTCAAATGTTAACTCTTCCGCCTCAGGGATGGCTCCAAGTGTTTCACGCCACTTGATGCCGATCTCTTCACTACCTATCTCTCTCTCCTCACTCTCAACTAACTGAATATTTATAGAGCCTAGATGACTTTGGTTGCTGCTGCTTCCGCTAGATGGGGAGGCAGGAGTCCCACTTTTGCTATTAGAACCGACTGCTAATAATATATGCTCATATAGTGGCTTGCCTCCATTTTTTTCTTCGGCTAATTCATCTAAAACTTCTTTGCCAACTGACTCGATATGTTTTAAAACTCCTTCTGTGATTTTTGCTCTTGTCCCAGTTGGCATAGTCAATCCAACGATAATATTGTTTGATTCTAGCTCAGGGAAAAATAAAAACTGTAACCTACCTCCTAGCACCGCTCCTACAGTAGTCAATAGTAAGAATATAAAAATAGCTACAGTCAGTGCACGATATTTGACTGCCTGCTTTAATACTGGCATATAGTAATTATTAATAAATCTATCTAATGCAGGAGCTAATCTTGCTTCTAATAGACTGAAAATCTTCCACTCCTTCCCGTGGTGGATATGTGCTAAGTGTGACGGCAATATCAGTTGTGACTCAACTAACGAGAAAAAGAGTGTGGGAATCACTACTGCTGGAATAACAGACATTATTTTGCCCATGTTACCGTCTACTATTAGCAGTGGTGCAAAGGCTGCTACTGTTGTTAATACTCCAAAGATTACAGGAGTTGAAACAGCAATTGTTCCTCTGGTTGAAGTCTCTACAGAGACACCGTCCCTTTGTTGACGTGAGTAAATGTTTTCTGCTATAACAACTGCGTCATCCACCACTAATCCTAGAACAAGGATCAATGCAAAAAGTGAAACCATGTTCAGTGATATATCAATCATCGACATAGTCATTAGTGCCCCTAAAAACGAAACAGGAATTCCAATCATTACCCAAGCTGCTAAGCGGATTTTTAAAAACAGGGACAATACTATGAAGACTAATATCAGACCGTTTATTCCATTTCTCAATAATAGACTCATCCTACTTTTTAAAATTTCTGTTCGATCGCGCCAAGTTACAAATTCTATTTTGTCAGAATATTTGCCAGAATTGTTCTTCAGATAATCTTTAACGGAACTTGCAATCTTTAGAACATCTTGATCACCAACTCTGGAGACCTCAATCAATGCTGCATTTTTGGAATCGAATTTTGTTGATTTCCCATTATCCTCAAATCCATCAATAACATCTGCAACATCGCCTACTGTTACTAGTTGCCCGGCACTCGTTGATAGTAGTGGAATTGATTCGAAGTCCTCTTTGACATAGGCTTGCTCTACCGTTCGGACAAGAATTTCGCCACCTTCTGATTTCAACGAGCCACTTGGCAGATCTAGCGAGCTACGACTTATCGCATCAGCTACCTCACTAAATGTTATATCATATCGACGTAAGGCAGCTGTCGATAACTCAATTGAAATTTCATAGGGGCGAACACCACTTACCTCTACCTGGGTTATACCTTCTATTTCTAACAGGTCATCGGCCACTAATTCGGTTATCTCTTTTAGTTCTTTCTCATCGGCCATGCCAAAAACTGCTACATTGATTACATGATTGCGATTAGTTACTTCTGAAACAATTGGCCGCTCTGCATTTAGTGGAAGCGTTACAATGCTATCAACCGCAGATTTAATATCCTCTAACACTTTTTGATTGTCAGATCCTGCTACTAACTCTGCATTGACGCTACTTACACCTTCTGATGAGACCGATGTCAACTCCTCTATCCCATCAATCCCACTTATCTCCTCTTCAATACGGACAGTTACACCAGATTCAACCTCCTCAGGGGCTGCACCAGGATATAAGACAGTGACTGTAACTATATCTGCACTAAATTCAGGGAAAACCTCTCTCTTGATCCCAAAAAAACCTGCATACATACCACTTAGAATAAGTATGACCATGAGAAGATTCGCCGCTACGTCATTCTCTGCAAAATAGGCGATAATTTTTTTCATTATTCTTTATCAACGAGCTCTTTTAGATTTGTGTTGCGACCCGTTTTACTTATATTCGAAACTATCACCTTGCTATTTTGCTTTAATGTCGGGGCGATTATTATTTCATTATCTAGCCTAGATACTAACTTAACTTTCTCAATGGCAAGTTTGTTATCCTTGGTCAATAGATAAACTTCACTATTATCTCGTAATGCCTCAATTGGGAGCTTGATCTGTTTCTCGCTAGATTGATTACCATAGATTTTAGCTTCCACAAACATTCCAGGTGTTAAGGGATTTTCTATAACCTTACCATCCTTAAACCCATGCGGATCATTCGCTTGGCAGACAAGATTTATTAGACGAGTCTTTGGATCAAAAAGTCCTTCTGATCTAATAATTTTGCAGTCAGAGCGGTTATTACTTTTATATGTTACAGAGCTCAATGTCACATCTAAACCATCTATATAAGATTTTGCTTTGTAAATAGAACTAATCCCAAGAACATCAAGTTCGACTGCATTTACAGGAAGCTTGATCTCGTAGCTACTTGTTGGGAATATAACACCTGCAACTGCATTTGGTGAGATATTTTGACCTAGACCTATATTTTGAGATTTCACTCGTCCATCAAAAGGTGCTTTGACAGTAGTCATCATTAAATCATGTTTTGCGGCATCAAGACTTGCTTTTGCTGCAAGATAGTCTGCTTTTGCCAGGTTTAACTGTATTTCACGCTTGGCAAGTGGACTAATTGTACGCTTATCGCCTAATGTCTTGAGTTCTTCATTGGCAAGCTTACTTTCAGCCTTTTCTCTTACTAAGTCGCCTTTTTTCCTTGCAAGATTTGATCGTGCCATTTCGACAGCTGCCTTGTAATCGGCACGGTCAATCGAAAAAAGAATATCCCCTCGCTTAAAAAATTCACCGGCTGTAAATATTGAAGAGATCATAACTACTTTACCTTGTAGCTTGCTTGTAAGCTCTGTTTCATATATTGGTGTCACTGTCCCATAACTTGTAACTCTAGGTTGATATGATACTAGCTTAGGCTTGACTGTTCGGACAGTCAGGCTCTGATCTACAGCTGGCTTTTCCTTGATCTCAGGCTTTAATGTTATTAGTGCTAGTAGTGCTGCTACCCCTAAGGCTATTATTAGAATAGGGGCCAATTTCAGTGATAAATTTTTTATTTTACTCATTGTTTTCTTTATAGTATCCTACCTCAAAATCTATTTCCTCTATATCATCACTTAAATCCTTTGGTAGTGGTTTTAAGTCTCTATCTGGTTTAACATCTACTTTATTTGGTAAGGTATCAGTCCTGTTCTTTTCTTCTTTATCTCGACTTTCGTCTGGCTGTTCTAACGCTCCGCCTAGTGCAAGGATCAAATTGACCCTATTTACTAAGAGTCCCTTCTTTATTGCTAGGTATGATAGTTTTGATTCTAGATAATCTAGTTCAGCACTAATTTGCTGCCCGTAGTTATTTAATCCCAAATAACGCTTCTCGATTGCTAGTTCATTGATTGCTTTTTGTCGATTCAAGATTTTTTCAACTTCGCCTAATTTGTTAATCACCACAGATTCGACTGTAAGAGCATCTTCAACCTCTTTGAATGCTTGTAATATTAGTGATGCGTGATTATTGAGCGCTTCGTTCACTTCTGCTTTTTTTAGCTTAACATTCTCCTTTAGCTCACCTGCTCTGAAAATTGGCTGTGTGATGCTACCTATCAATTGCCAGAATGTGTAAGGATTTTTTGTTAAGTTTTCAAGCTCTGAACTTGTAGTCCCAAACTTGCCTGTAAGCCTGATTGATGGTAGAAGCGAGACTTTGGCTTCCACTAGAGAGTAGTCTAGCGACTTTAGTCTATTAAATGAGGACAAAATATCAGGACGGCGTTCCAATAATTCACTTGGCAGACCTGGCGGAACCTTTGCCATTAAATTTGGAAGTTGATACTCTCTGATATCTATTGAACCTGTTGGCGGTTTACCTAGCAGTATCTCCAGACTTCTAAGTGAGGCGCGAAGGTCTTGATTGGATTGAGACAGCCTATTAAGAGCAAACGATTGACGATTACTTGCTAAGCGTAACTCTGTTGAGTCGATTAGTCCTGCATTATAACGATTAGTGGCAAAATCTAAGTTAATGTTCTCTAATCCGACTATCTTTGCAGTAATTTCTCCTATTAGATTATTTTCGATTGCATCAAAATAGGCTTTTGCTACATTTGCGCCTAGAGAAAGGATCGCAGCTTTATACTCATTTTCTGTAGCTTGATAGTTGTAAAAGGCTGCTTTAGAACTCGCGCGCAGTTTACCCCATAAGTCTAGCTCCCAGCTAATCGATGCCGATAGATCAAACTGGTTGCCGATTGTAGCATTTGGATCACTTGATGAATATGGAGGAGCTTCAGTTACGACTTTTTGTCTACTTCCGTTTAACCCGATATCCACATCAAACAGTCTAGAAGCACCTTTTATTTTTGCAATCGACTTTGCAGCCTCCACTCTAGAGGATGCAGCGGCTATATTATGATTTTTTGCAATTGATTCTTGAATCAGTTTGAGTAATATTTTGTCATCAAACGAATCAGACCATAACTTTTCTATTGAACCAGACAAGCTCTGATCAAAAAAATCTTCAGAACTAAAGCTTTCAGGTAGCGGTTCTAGTTCACGTGGCTCTACTATTGAGCGTTTTGTTGCACACCCTAGAGTGACTAGAGTGCAAAACAACAATATTCCAATTACTGGTCTTCCAAACATATCTTATCTAATAAACTAATTTGAAATATAGATTATAACTGGGGCTGATGAAAATAGCTAGCTTAGACCAAATTCTTTACATTTTTTTACTATTTTAGACTTTAATTTATAAACATTTAACTCTTTCTCCACTAATCGACAAAACGAGCCTAAATTTAACTCTTATTCCCCCAAATCAACAAAAAGAGCCTAAATAAAGCTTGATGAATATATATACAAAAAAACATCAGATTAACACTCTGACTTACAAGAACGGTTTCAGCTTAATTGAGATGATAGGAGTGTTAGCAGTGATCGCACTATTATCTGCAATGTTGGCACCTAAGATATTGGATACAATAAGTGGTGGACGTAATGTTCGGCTCGCAACAGAGATTGCTGTATATGAGGTTGCTATCGCAAAGAGATATCAAGATATAGGGACTTTAAATAGAGTTAATGCAGATTGTGAAGTTACTGATTTTGATGCCTATTTTTCATTGAATCCATATTTGTTAGGTAACAATATTTCAGGATGCAAAAATGATAAATCTCCTTATCTTGACAAGCTAACCGCACAAGAGGTTGCAGTCAGTACTATTATTTGGTCTGTTCATACTATAAGCGGTCAACTTACACCTTCTTCTAATGCCTTTGATTTGAATGGCGATGGTGTAAGCGATACTACTGATAAAAGAGTAGTCTACATTGCTTATTATACTTTGGAAGAAGAAATATTCTTAGCAGTAGACAATATTATTGATAGAAATGTTTCTGACCAGATTGTAGCAAATAATGTTGGAGGAAAAGTTAAATGGACTAGTTCAGAAGGTGGTCTGATGAAGATATATATTGCGCACAAATAGGTGGTAGCAATAAAAGCCTTCAATCAATAAAGGGAAAAGGACTACATAGATATATATGGTAACAATGGAGATTTTTCCAAACAACAATATAGGAGAATGAGAGGATGACAAGAGTAAAGGATGGTTTCACCTTAGTTGAGATGATAGGGGTGTTAGCAGTTATCGCACTATTATCTGCAATGTTGGCACCTAAGATATTTGAGATAATTTCAGATACAAAGATCACAAGAGTAGCAGGCGAGGTCAGAGTTTATGAAGCAGCATTAGCCAACTGGTATAAAGATATAGGTTCATTACATTCAGTCAATGCTAGTTGTGTTCCGACAAACACAACAACAACTTACGATTTTGGGCCATTCCTTACAGGTACAACTTCAACAGGCTGCAGGCGTTATAATGGTCCATACTTAGATACTCTACCAGAGGCATCTATAGGAACTGTTGCTCTAATATCCAATTTTTACTCTACCGCTACTACTTCAACAAATGCAAATACTACATTTGATCTCAATGCAGATGGGACAGGAGATACAGTCAGTAAGCGAACTATAGCATTGGTATATCAAGGTGTGTCCAGAGAGGATTTTGAAGCATTAGACAATATCATAGATAGTAATGTAAGTATTGCAACTCTAGGACATGATGCAGGTGGTAAAGTTAAATTTGTTAATGGATCGGAGGTATATGTATATATAGCGCACAAATAAGTGGTAGCAATAAAAGCCTTCAATCGATATAGGGAGATGGGCTACATAGATATATATGATAAGAATGAAGACTTCTCTAAACGGAGATATGGGAGGATGAGGAGGATGGCAAGAGCAAAGGATGGGTTCACTTTAGTTGAGATGATAGGAGTGTTAGCAGTGATCGCACTATTATCTGCAATGTTGGCACCTAAGATATTTGAGATAATTTCAGATACAAAGACCACAAGAATAGCAGGCGAGATCAGAGTTTATGAAGCAGCAGCAGCTAACTGGTATAAAGATATAGGTTCATTACATAGAGTCAATGCTAGTTGCGTTCCGATAAATACAACGAGTAGTTACGATTTTGGACTATACCTTACAGGTCAAACTCAAACAGGCTGCAGGCGTTATAATGGTCCATATTTAGATGCTCTACCAGAGGCATCTATAGGTACTTCTGCTCTAATATACAATATTTACTCTACCGCTACTACTTCAACAAATTCAAATACTACATTTGATCTCAACGCAGATGGGACAGGAGATACAGTCAGCAAGCGAACTATAGCACTGGGATATAATGGTGCATCCAGAGAGGATTTTGAAGCATTAGACAATATCATAGATAGTAATGTAAGTACTGCAACTCTAGCAAATGATGTAGGTGGCAAAGTTAAACTCAGAAATGGAACGCAGATACTTATATATATAGCACACAAATAGGTGCTAGCTAGGCTACTGATCTACGGTTGTAGAGGCTAAGTATCTATTATTTATAAAGTTTAGCTTATGGATAGAGATGCGAATGAAGAAGT
Organism: Nitrospinota bacterium; assembly: GCA_048550035.1. GTDB lineage: Bacteria > Nitrospinota_A > UBA7883 > UBA7883 > JBLYYQ01 > JBLYYQ01. Next base: position 4,319 of record JBLYYQ010000054.1, on the reverse strand, counting down.
AACTGATATTGAAACTCATAAGCCATCTAAGGCAAAAAAGCTTCCATTAGGGGCGCGGCTAGTTAATGAGGGGCTAATAAGTTCGGTTCAGTTAGAACTAGGGCTGCGAGAGCAAAAACGGCTTGGCATATACTTAGGTGAAGCATTAAGTTCGTTAGGGTTCATCTCAGAAGAGATGATTGCACAAGCATTAGGTGAAGAGACAAACACCAAATTAGTCAATATTCGTAATGCAGTCATTGCACATGATGTCTTAAACCTAATCCCATACGAGCTAGCAAGGCGTCATAAGATGATGGTACTTTCTAAAACAGATGATGAAGTGCACCTAGTAATAGCTGATGCTCTTAATGTAGTAGCAATGGATATTGCAGAAAAGAAGATCGGCTCTAAAGTTACTGTTGTTACTGCGGCTAGCGCTGACATTCTAGATGCAATTGAACGTAACTATGCTCAAGCAGGAACAATTGAAAGTATTATTCAAGAGGTACTTGCACGACGCAAATCAGGGGATAGCGATTCTTTAGAAGAGGAAGCTCCAATGATAAGGTTGATAGACCAGCTGATTTCATTGGCAGTTCAGTTAAGAGCGACTGATATTCATATCGAACCTGAAGATAAGGTAGTCAGGGTCCGTATGCGAATTGATGGAACGATGACACAGCAGGTGCTAATTCCGAAAGATCTGCAAAGTTCTACTATAGCAAGAATCAAAATCATGTCCAATCTCAATGTTACTGAGAAGCGGTTGCCACAAGATGGGCGGATAACATTTTTACTTGGAGTACAGGCAGTTGATCTTCGAATTTCTACACTTCCTACCATATTTGGCGAGAATATTGTCATACGAGTACTAGATAAAGGGAATATTACATTAAAGCTAAAAGCATTAGGTGTTTTCAGATCAGATCGAGACCGTATAGAGCAAGCATTAAATAAGTCAGGCGGAATAATCTTAGTTACAGGACCGACCGGATCAGGTAAAAGTAGTACACTCTATGCGTCACTTTCGATGGTGAATAGAGTGGAAATGTCCGTTTATACATTAGAAGATCCGATTGAATATCAACTTCCAATGATCCGCCAAACCCATGTAAATCCAGGGATTGGGATGACATTTGCAAATGGACTGCGAGCACTACTAAGACAAGATCCAGATATTATAATGGTAGGTGAAATTCGTGACTGCGAAAGTGCAGAGTTAGCAATTCGTGCTGCCATGACAGGTCATCTAGTTCTATCAACACTCCATACAAATAATGCTGCCAGTGCGGTTGCAAGATTATTGGATATGAAGATTGAACCATTTTTACTTACATCAGCACTCTCTTTAGTTATTGCGCAGCGGCTAGTGCGAAAGATTTGTAATGTCTGCAAGGTTGAGATTAAAGATCCAGAACTACTACTTGCAAACTTTAGTATGGTAAGCAATGTTGATGCAATGAAAGGTGCGAAACTATGGCATGGCACAGGTTGCTCTAATTGCGGAGGTCGTGGTTATAAAGGAAGAACCGGGATATATGAGCTACTAAAAATCACAGAGAAAGTAAGGGAGGCTATCTTACAGGGACAATCGGCAAAGAAGATAAATGATATTGCAAAATCTGATGGATTTTCATCTATGCTTGAAGATGGAATTGCTAAGGCATTAGAGGGAATAACTACAATAACAGAGGTATTAAGAGTCGCAAAATAATATGCCAGATTTCAATTATAGAGCAGTTGATAGTAGTGGTAATATTGATACGGGTCTATCTTTTGCAGCTGATATAAATAGTTTAGAATCTAGACTCTCTGCTTCAGGACTGATGCTTATTGAAGTTACGGAGGCAAAATCAGAGTTTAACTCCGGCATCACTCTTTTCACACCCAAAACAAAGCGAAGAGAGGTCGCTGAGTTTTTTTTGCAACTTGCCGCATTACTTAAGGCAGGGGTAAATATTCTCGACTCATTAAAGACACTAAAAGATGATATGGAAACAGTCCGCCTCAAAGTAGCTGTTAACGCTATCTTGCGTGATATCGAGTCAGGCGAACTGCTCCACACTGCTCTAAAGAAGCATAATAAAGTTTTTCCTGAGCGATTGCTATATATGATTCAAGCAGGAGAGGCAAGTGGTAATTTACCTGAAACATTTAAACAGTCTGGTGACTATTTGGTCTGGTTAGATAGGCTTATAAAGGATATCAAGCAGGCAACCATTTACCCAATCGCAGTTATAGGATCGATAAGTATCTTTTTAACCATTTTATTTACATATGTTATCCCCAGATTTATAAAAATATTAGAGGAGCTAAAAATCGAATTACCGTTGCCGACAAAGATTGTTATTGCTATTAGCGGGTTTTTTGTTGATTGGTGGTTGCTTGTAATTGGCAGTATGATATTGAGCTTGGTGGCAGTCAGTATACTAAACAGAAAGTCCATATGGTTTAAGTATCATTGGGACAATATGAAACTTAAGCTCCCGATTTTTGGTGATCTTAATAAAATGTTTGCGATATCAAGATTTGCGCAGACATTTTCCACATTATTCAATGCAGGTATTGGAGTTTTAGAAGTATTGAAACTTTGCAAGGCAGTCACTGGCAACATAGTATTTGAGCGAGTTATTGAATCGTGTGAGAAAGATTTAGCAGAAGGAATAATGATCTCTGACACATTGCGTAAAGTTCCACTCTTTTCATCAATTAATATTAGAATGATTATTGTCGGCGAAAGCTCAGGTGATTTAGGATCAGCCTTTGCTCATATTGCACAACATTGCGATGACGAGATACCACGTAAAATAAAGAGTATTTTTGGGATTGTTGAACCAATGATAATACTATTTTTAATTTTCATTGTTGGATTTGTAGCGGCATCAATATTTTTACCACTCCTTAGTATTTTGTCAGGTATTGGATAACTATATTATTGCCACTTTTAGAGCAGTTTGGAGCGCAGATATATGAGCTCAATAGAAATGTAATTACTTAGTGGTATTTTTGTTAGTAGGGTTTATTAAAATAGTGATAACAGGAAATAGTAATAAAATTATAAATGGAGTCTAGCAACATGTCAAAATTAAGAAAGCTCGGATTTACATTAATAGAATTAATTGCAGTTTTATCAATAATTGCAATTTTCGCTGCGATGCTTGCTCCGAACGTAATCAAAAAGATAGATCGTGCTCTAGCAGATAGTGAAGCTGTGGCAGTTGAAAATATGATGAATGCTTTGGAGAGCTATATCAAGGAGACTGGAATAATACCTGTTGTTTCTAGTTCAACCGATGCGCCTTCTTGGGATATAGCGATTGCAGATGAGTTGAGTGTACCAGTATCAAAGGTCAATACTAATGATACTAATTATGCTCGTGTATATGTTTGGGAAAGTAACAGTGGAGGAGATATTAATCCGTCATTAGATGGTGGAGCATATATACAGACAATAGATACGGCACAATCATCAATTCTGGCAGATGATGAAAAGCGACCACGATTGATGATTATCTCAGCATTATCGACTCCAATTTCTAGTCAAATTAGTTCAGGCAGCTTAGCGACAAGTCAATTTAATGCACTTTGGAATTGGGATGGTTCTGGTGGTATTTTAGGATTAGATGAAGCTAGCGCAAATAGTTCGTTAAAGATTGCTCGTCTAAATTTGTCACAGTTATTTAATAGGGTACTCTTAAATGCTCCAGCCAGTACAGTAACTAAAGATATATTTTATAGTAGTGGGAATATACCTGCTAATGCTTTTACAATACAAGATCTACCTGCAGGAGCAGTAGTAACAGAAATTACTGTTACGAGTTCAAGGAGTGGCGGTCGTAATCCTGCATATCTTATCCATACAAATCAAACACCAGTAACTCGCTTTATTCCCTACAGTTCCATCGGAGGTACTAAAACATGGCGTGGTTCTTATACATTAGGAGCGAATGAGTCTATAATGGGAAGGATAAGAAATGCCCAAGGTGTAAGTAGTGTTAGTCTAAACTTTTCCATGGATGTAGGAGGTACAGTAGCCCATGTTAAGCTTCCGTATGATGATTCTCCGACTGGGATAGCTGCATCCTCTATGATGGAGTTAGCATTAATAAAATCAACAAAACTACTGTTATATGGTCCTAGTCCAAACGCCCCCATAACAGAAGAAATTGTTCAAATGGATCAGAACTATAAATATCAGATGACACCAAGCGAAATCTGGGAATAGCTACAATGTTAACTAAGATCCCGTTAGTAGGTGGTATTGATGAGATCCTTGCGGTACAGATATTTAATAATAAGTTCACAGCTATTCATTGGAGCTGGGGGAAAGAGTCTGG
>JBLYYQ010000053.1:0-17493 GCA_048550035.1 Nitrospinota bacterium | reverse complement strand
TGTTGCAGATGAAAGCGTCGATATTATTTTTATATTTGGTCAGTACATTCTCGGCGGTGGCCATGGCCTTATCCGACGACCAGCCAAGGCTTTCACCCGGTATTGTCCCTTTCAAGAGATGGTTCCAATAAAGCTCTCTGAACATCATTTTCCCTATATGGTTAATTCTACTCTCTTTTAGTAGCGAGAATGGACCTACAACCGGGATTGGAAATTTGCCAGGCAGTGGCTCTATTGTATAGTTAAAATCTATCAGCAATGCCTTCTTGAAGCCTGATTCGATAAAACAGTTAGAGTGACCATCATAGGCAGGGTTAAGCTCTGCTCCTCTGATATGGCGTATAATATTTTCTACCAATACCTCTGACTCAAAGTGGGTAACAGAGCCAGCTTTCGAAGTCGGAACTGAGGTGTTATCCCCAATTGCAAATATATCATCCGCTTTCTTAGATTTTAGAGTATGATTGTCGACTTCTATAAATCCTAATCCATCCCCTAACCCTGCGTCATCTATTACATTAGAGCCTATATTAGGTGGAATACTTACTAACAGGTCATAATCAATGCTCTGCTCCGTATAGGAATGGATCTTTTTATTCGCCCCATCTACCTCTTTAATCTGAAAGTTTGGAACAATCTCAATCCCTTTAGCTTTTGCAATCTCACCAAATACCTTGGACGCTAACGGTTTTGTAAACGCTCCTGTTAATGGAGTTGTAAAAATTATTCTTGTTTTCTCGCGAATACCTCTTAAATGAAGATAATAGTCCATCAGAAAAATGAACTCGATCGGAGCAACCGGACATTTAACAGGCATATCTGCAAGATTTATTACCAAATTACCACCTTTGAAATCTCTTAACCCTGTTTGGCATTCCAATCCACTCTCGAGTGTATAAAAGCAGTAGGCATTTTTTGATGCAATAGCCTCATCCAATCCTGAAACTTCACTCGTTACCATCTCTGCCCCAAGTGCAAAGATCAGTATATCGTATCTATGATTCCCTTCATCGGTGATAACCTCTTTTTTGCTTGTATCTACTGACTTGATATTTTCTGATATATAAGTAGCCTCAGGTGAAACATTAAACCCAGCAGGCTTTGTGATGTCAGCCGCACTTTTATAGCCATACAGTGCAAATGGTAAAAATACTAAGCCCGGTTGGTAGACATGCTCTTTTGCGCTATCTATTACTTTTATGCTCCACTCTTGCAAATTGAGCTTTTTACTTAATAGGTTGGATAAAATCGTACCGCCAGTGCCACCGCCTAAAATTACTAAACTCTTCATCCTTGCCTTCCCTTCTAAATTTAAACTCTCAATAATATCAAAGAGTTATGTGAAAGTTAAAACCTCGTCGATCTGTAGCTTGAAATAAGGAAAGTTCAGATCATTTTCAACAACTTAAGTCATCTAGCTTTCTTAGCGATACAAAAGTGGTACTACAAAAAGCTAGACAGTCTGCTTTACTTAACCTCTATCAACCAGCTCTAATTTAGAAAAAAAGTAGGCTATCTCAATCTGCGCGTTTTCATCTGAGTCTGAGCCATGTAACGAGTTCTTTTCAACATCAATCGCAAATTCATTACGGAGTGTCCCTGCTTTAGCCTCTTTTGGGTTAGTTGCGCCGATTAAAGTACGCCAATCTTCTTGGGCGTTAGCTTTTTCGATAACCATTGCAACTAACTCACCAGAGCTCATGTAGTCAGTTAGCTCACCATAAAATGGACGAGACTTATGAACAATATAAAACTGCTCTGCCTCGTCCTTAGATAATTTAAGTAGCTTCATCGCAACTATTTTAAAGTTGTTAGACTCTATACGGTCAATAATTTTTCCTATCAAATTACGTGCTACCGCATCAGGTTTAATTAACGCTAATGTTTGTGACATATATAAGACTTTCCTATATTAAGTGCTAAACCTTTACGGTCTATATCCATCTATAACAGTATTGATGTCAAAATCAGCAGAACTGCCAGCTTTTTCCTTGATAACTTGCAACCTATCAACTAATGTTTCTCGCTGATTCTGATAATAGATACCGGTCATAATCTTTTCGCCACCTACAAAATCATTAGCAAGCTTAATTGCTCCTATTAGATCATCAACTTTGTGACTTTCTGGAACTGAAACTATATTGCCCTTATATGATTCATGGGTGTTGATTAGATTAAATGTTGGACAAGGTGAAATAATATTTACGAATGAAAATCCTTTATGTTCAATCGCTTTGGCTATTATATCAGTCAACTTAGCACCTTCTGAGCTAAAACCTTGTGCAACAAAAGTAGCACCATATGACAATACTAACATTAATGTATTCATCGGTCGATCAGGAACACCATAAGGGGTCGTAGATGTAATCATCCCAAGTTGGGAAGTTGGCGACATCTGTCCTTTAGTTAATCCATATATCGCATTGTCCATGCATACATAGGTTATATCAGTGTTTTTCCTTGCAATATGTGGCACATGACCGCCACCTATTGAAAATCCATCACCATCACCACCAAAAACGATAACTTCCTGATCAGGTCTTGCAACCTTCAACCCTGCAGCAACAGGCAATGCTCGTCCATGCGCTGTATGCATCCCATAAGTCTTGACAAAATATGGGAAACGGGATGAACAGCCAATTCCTGAAACTAAAGCAGTCTTATTAATATCTAGCTCCAGCTTAACAAATGCTTTTAGTGTTGCGTTTAGCACTCCATAATCGCCACACCCAGGACACCAAGTAGGTGGCACTTCTGATTTATAATCTTTGGCTTTTAATGGGACCGAAAGAGTTGCATCATCCATTATTGGACCTCCTTAATTTTTTCTAAAATCATATTTGGCGTGAATGGTAGTCCGCCGTAAATTGTATAACTAATAGGGTTGAAGTTTATTTTTGTCTTTATTAAAGCTGCTAATTGACCTTGTGCATTTACCTCTGGAATCAAAATTTTATCGTGTGAATTGATAAAGCTTTCTAATGCTTTCATCGGTAATGGCCAGATAAGTTTTGGGTAAATTGATGAAACCTTTACCCCTTCCTCTCGAGCAAGTGAAACAGCTTCTCTCACAACTCCAATGGTTGATCCAAAGCAGATAATCCCAACCGATGCTCCATCTTCACAATCTGATTCAGTATCTTGGAAATAATCCTCAATGTCATTTAATTTATTAAACCGCTTATCAATCATATCAACATGGTTTTGAGCGCTGTATTTAGGTGCAGAATCTTCGCCATGTTCTAGTCCTGTTGAGATATATGCACCTCCTACCATTCCTGGGGCACTGACAGGGGAAATTGAAGATTCTGTATGTTCATATCGCAAAAATCGTGGGGAACCCTTTAGGTTACCATCCCACGCTTTTCGGTTTTCTAGTTTGATCTTGGAAGTATCAGGCACTTTAATTGATGCTGTCCTAAACCCTAGTGAGCCATCAGACAGTATGATAACAGGAATCTGATAATGTTCTGCAATGTTAAATGCTTCAATTGTAAGATATACACAATCTTCAACACCTTCAGGGCTAATAACAACTTTAGACGCATCGCCATGGCAACCTAGTGCAGCTAGCAACAGGTCGGATTGTTCATGCTTTGTTGGCAGACCTGTTGATGGACCTCCTCGCTGGACATCACAGATGACAACTGGCAATTCCATCATTGATGCCAATCCGATCAGCTCTTGCATTAGTGAAAGTCCTGGTCCGGAAGTTGAAGTCATAGACTTTGCTCCGCCAAATGAGGCTCCTATCACATTTGCCAATGATGCTATTTCATCTTCTGCCTGAACTAAGTCACCACCAGTCTTTGGTAGATGTTTAGACAAAAAGTTGGCAACCTCTGTTGCAGGTGTTATAGGATATGCTGAAAAAAATGAGCAGCCTCCAAGTAATGCTCCTAGTCCTACAGCATCGTTACCTGAAATTATAATCTCATTCCCTTTTGGACTACCACTACTCATCCTAAATGGATCAGATTTAGTCAAATTCTCTTCTACATACTTTTTACCCGCAGCAACTCCTCGCAAATTGAGCTCAACAACTTTCTCACCTTTCCGAGCAAATTTCTGATTAATTGTATCTATAATAGAATCTAGTGGCAGTTCGAAAAGTGTAGTAACCGCTCCCATCGAAACCATGTTTTTAGCACGATACGACCCTAGTTCTTTTGCGATCTTTGACATCGGAACAGGGTAGCAAAAGACACCATCAATTTTTTGTTCCTCTTCGATATCGCCTCCAGGGTAGTCATAAACAAGCGCACTCCCTTTGGCAAGCGACGAACGATTTACCTCTAGCGCTTCTTTGTTAAATGCAACTAGCGCTTGGAAACTTGATCCTTCAGATAAGATTTGATCTTTCGAAAATCGTACCTGATACATCGCATATCCACCTTTGATCTCAGCTGGGAAGGTTTTAAATGTCAGCACTTCTAATCCTGATTTAGCTGCAGCCTGAGCAACCATATCTCCTGATGATATGATCCCTTCGCCCCCTTCGCCCCCGAATCTAATAGTTAAATCATTATGTTTAATCACGTCAATCCCCTTACGAAATTATTTGTATACCAAAATAGTTAATTAAGTTTGCCTGCAATAGTATGACCTAAATCAGCAGGCGATGTTACAACTGTTACGTTCGATTCTTGTAATATTCGTATCTTCTCTTTTGCTGTCCCTTTCCCACCTGATATAATCGCTCCTGCATGACCCATCCTCCTCCCTGGAGGAGCGGTCTGTCCTGCTATAAAACCTACTACCGGTTTACTTACATGCTTCTTTATATAAGCGGCTGCTGCCTCTTCTGCCTCACCACCTATCTCGCCAATCATACAGATCAATTCTGTTTGATCATCTTCATTGAACAGCTTGATTACATCTGTAAAGCTTAGTCCGCTAACTGGATCTCCTCCAATACCAACAACTGTAGACTGACCTATGTTCAACTCTTGCAGCTGACCTACTACCTCATATGTCAATGTCCCTGATCTAGATACTACTCCAACAGGACCAGCACTATGGATATGGCCTGGCATAATACCTATCTTAGCTTTACCTGGCGTAATGACTCCAGGACAGTTAGGCCCGACAAGTCTTGGACCATGACCTCGTAATAAACGCTTGATTTTAATCATATCCAGAACTGGAATACCTTCTGTAATGCAGACTATTAAATCAATCTTTGCATCCAACGCTTCATGGATAGCATCTGCTGCAAATGGAGGTGGAACAAATATCATTGTCGCATTTGCATCGGTCCTCTTCTTCGCTTCTTTGACTGTATTAAAAACTGGAACCCCTGCAACAGTTTCACCCCCTTTGCCAGGTGTTACTCCACCTACTAAAATATCTGAATATTCTTTACAACCTAAAGCATGAAAAGAGCCTTCCTTGCCTGTAATTCCTTGTACTATCAATCTTGTTGACTCATCTAATAATATACTCATTTATCACTCCTTCGCCCTAGCGACGCTACCGCTTTACGAGCACCATCTTTCATGCTATCAGCCACAATAAAATCAAAATCGCTTGCTTTTAATATCTCGGCACCCTCTTTTATGTTTGTCCCTTCCATCCTGATAATGACAGGGATATCTATTGTAATATTTTTTGCAGCATTTACTATCCCATGTGCTAAACGATCACATCGCAAAATACCGCCAAAAATATTTATAAAGATTGCTTTCACAGCCTTGTCTGCCAATATTATTTTAAATGCATTTTCAATCTGCTCCGCACTCGCTCCGCCACCAACATCTAAAAAATTTGCAGGCTCGCCACCCTCTATCTTAATAATATCCATAGTCGCCATCGCTAAACCAGCTCCATTTACCATACATCCGATCTCTCCATCTAGCTTTATATAGTTAAGATCATACTTCGATGCCTCTAGCTCTAGCTCCTCTTCTTCATGAATATCTCTGAATTTCACTATATCTGCTTGACGAAATAGGCTATTATCATCAAAACTTATCTTGCAATCTAGGGCAACAATATCACCATCTGAGGTTTCAACTAATGGATTAATCTCCATTAATGATGCATCGTTTGCTTCAAATGCTTTATACAGTGATTGGATAATTTTTATCCCGCTCGCTAGCGCCGCTCCTTTTAAATTTAGGAAGAATGCTAGCTCTCTTGCTTGTGACGGCATCAGAGAAACTATAGGATCAACCCATACCTTGTATATCTTCTCAGGACTATGCTCTGCAACCTCTTCAATCTCAACTCCACCCTCTTCTGAGACCATAACGCAAGGGAGTGATTTGGTTCTATCAATTACAACTCCAAGATAGAGCTCTCTTTTAATATTTAGACCCGCTTCAATCAGAAGTTTCCTGACTTTCTTCCCTGCTGGACCTGTCTGATTTGTGACTAAAGTCATCCCTAAAATAGCATTGGCTGCCTCTTCTAATTTCGCTTCAGAATCGACAACTTTAACTCCGCCTCCCTTGCCTCGACCACCTGCATGGATCTGCCCTTTAACTACTAATGGCAAGCCAAACTGAGAGACTACCTCGCTTAACTTATTACCTGATATATCTTCTAAAACAACACCATTTGGTGTCTTGGCATTGAAACTTCTTATTACCGCTTTTGCTTGGTATTCATGAACGTTCAAACTAATTCCCTCCCCTTAATCAGTTGAATTTGTAAGAAAAACTGATCCTCTGTCTAAATCAACATAAAGTGAAATGACAATTAAATATAACAAATTTATCAGTTATTACAACAAAAACAGCGATTATTTTCAGTTATTAATCTCTTTTTTTAACTAATTTTGTTTAGTTATTGATAAAAGTTACTAATCATTTCAGATAATTACTAATTGCTTCTTTGGATAAATATGTCTTCTTGCTAATCTCTTCAACCGACATACTCTTGTTTAACCTAATTACAACGCTACCCATAGATTCTCCTATCTCCACAATATAGTCATCTGGATCATATAATCTAAAGGAGCGCTGCCCCCAAGGGTGCTCTTCTACTTTGCTGTGAACTTTTACCCCAATTTCTTCCATCTTCTTCCATGCCATGTCAAGATGCTCAGTTTCAAAGTAAAGCTCAAAATTGTTGGATCCTAGATCCCCTACATATGGCTCTCCATGAATTGCTTCGCCTGCTATGCTCTGTAGCCAAATAGCAACTCCCCCTTCATAAGCTACATAATTGTTGGCATCAATCGTTGGAACTAGCCCAAGCACTGTCTCATAAAACCAGCGTGAGCTTGCAATATTTGAAACAAATATTGTTGAACTCTTGTAAGTTATTTGCATACTAAACCTATCTTGATTTTAAATTTTTATTCTCTAATACTAACATATCCAAAAACTGTTTGGGCTATTAGACCTGCAATTGGTGCAAATATTAAGACAACAATCAGCCTGATACCTGCTAATTTCCAGCCCAATATCCCAATTTCCATAAATACACGTGGCAACGAGTAAAGTGACCACGCCGTTAGATAAGCTACCACCGCTCCGATCGCCGCTCCTGAACTTGCTAATCCTGCTGCAATTGGCAAGCAGAGCATCGGACCGCCTGGGGTTAGAGCTCCTGCTAATGTTCCTAGCGCTATACCTTTTATCCCAGAATTATCACCTATCCAATCTTTTACTGCATCAGGAGGTAGTAAGCTATTTGCCATCCCTGCTATCAAAAATGCAAATATCAACAGAGGAATTACCTTCCATGTGAAGTTTAGAGCATACTTTACACCAGCAACATGCGAACCATCTCCTCTAGAATAACCATAGCTCAATAATATTATCGCAAAAGTCGCCATCACTAATGTTGGCAATATTAATCCTTGCATCTTCAACTTGTACTTAACCTTTCAATTCATCACTAGCTTTAATGATAACAGCCAACTTTCCGCTTTAATAGCCATAGAAAGAATGGACCACCTAATAATGAAGTAACAATCCCTACCGGTATTTCTGCCGGAGCTATCACTGTCTTTGCAACAATATCAGATATCACTAGCAATATCCCACCAAAAAAAAATGTACCTACCATTAAGAATTTGGTCTGATACCCTATCACAAGACGAACAATATGTGGAGCCATCATACCAACAAATGCGATCGGACCTGTTAATGATACTATCGCCCCTACTGTAAGTGAGGTCATAATTAAAATAATGTTGCGAACCGCTTTTATCTTAACACCCCTAGTTGTCGCTATCGTTTCTCCTGATAAAAATAGATCCAATTCAGACGAATAAAAGAGTGTAATCAAAAATAGAGTCGTTACGAAAAAGAGAACGATTACAATATCTTGGTAGCCAAAAGTTACAATCTTACCCATCAGCCATCTTACAATCATATAAACCTGATTGTAGTCGGCAATATAATGGAGTGCCGTATTTAAGCTACTAAATATAAAACTTAATGCAACTCCTGCTAACAGAAGTCCTGTGATTGAACTAAGATTCCAACAGATCGCTACCAAATAGAGGAAAAGTAAGGCTATTAATCCACCTACGAATGCTCCTATATTAACCGTTGATACAAAGAAAACTGTATAGCTGAGATTAAAAATTATTACTGACGCAGCTCCTAATGCGGCTCCTGATGCTATCCCTAATGTAAATGGGGTCGCTAATGGATTTTGAAACAGAATCTGATAATTCAACCCTGCAAGGGCCAATCCGCCACCTGCTAAAAAAGCTAATAACATCCGAGGAATTCTGATATCTAAAATGATTTTGCGAATCACTTCATCATCAAATGCTAATATATCTACTAATGGGAGTGTTACCCCACCAAACATCAATGATCCTAGCATTATAACTGGCGTCAATGATATTATTAACCCTAGATAGAGGGATCGATTTCGCATTTAGCTTCCTACCTTAGCTCCTGTTAGGGCTACATTAAATATATCTTGTATGCTATCTGGTGCTACCAACTTTTGATTGGTCAGAGGATGGTAGGTAATATTAAATTTACGATGATATATATTAATGAGTACCCTATTATCTATTAGTCCATCTGCACTACCTAAAAACCGATTTTCACCTTCTCTTATCCCTAGTACCCTATCAGCAAATAGTGCAGCCTGATTTAGATCATGTGTTACAACTACAATCGTTTTTTTACTATTATTCTTAAGATTAACCAACAGTTTTAAAATCTCGCATGAAGATTTTAGGTCAAGATGAGCGGTCGGTTCGTCTAGCAAAATAATCTTCGAATTCTGGCAGATTGTGGCAGCTATCAATACTTTACTCTTTTCACCTTCTGACAATGTCTGGATAGGTCGATCTAAAAACTCGGCTACATCGGTTAGCTCGATTGCCTGATTGATGAAATCTTTATCATCTTTGCTCATAGGTGCAAAACGACGCTGATATGCATAGCGTCCCATCGCAATATAATCTTTAACTATTAGCTCTAATCCGAACGATAATTTCTGCGGTACGTATGAAATAAGCCTTGCTAGCTCTTTAGACGATAAATTATTATAGCTACTGTTATCTACTCTAAGCTCGCCTTGAGATTTTATTAAGCCTGCAAGAATTTTCAATAGTGTCGTCTTGCCAGATCCGTTCGGCCCTACAATATAGAAAAGCTCGCAATCGTTAACTCTAAATGAGATATTATCGATCTTGAAACCTGTTCCATAGTTAAATGAAATTAAGTTCGCTTCTAACATCTATTTTATCTTCACTAGCTTAGAGGTTTCATCTGAAAGATCATGGATCTTCTCAAACATATCTTCAACTAACAGTATAAATTTATGACTTGGAGATAATATATTTTGACCCACAATGAATTTGACAGGTGCATTAGATGTCACATTGGCAGCGAAAGTAGCATCCCAATCTCCTCGTGCTATCGACACCATATCCTCAGATCTAGAGGATAACTCCACACTTTGCCAGTCACGATCTAATACCTCAATTATAACATCTGGTTTTAATACCATTAGTAGCTCATTAGAGATTAGTGGATAGCTAACATTCACTCTGTCTAACAAAACATTCTCACCATTTGCAGCTATGGCTATATCGTTTATGAAGCTCCCACTTGAGACAGAGTAGAGACTCTTAATCGGTCGCTCACCAATCATTCTGCCAAACGATATTAAAACTTTCTTCTTCTTGAGTTTGCTAGCCTTCAGCTTTATTGCGTTTAACCGTCTATTAATATCAGCAATTATAAAAGCTGCTTCCTCTCTAGCATCTAATCGAAGACCCAACTCCTTAATCGACTCTAAAATCATTTCGATTGATCTTGCTTGATCTAAAAATACAACATCAATACCTGCTGATCTAAATAGTTGCCTGAGCTTAATTGATTTTGGAACGAATATTAAGTCTGGCTTCAATGAAACTACCTTTTCCAGATTAAGATTATTTACAGCACCTACAATAGCTACCTCTTTGTAATCTTCAATATTAGATTCGAAACCAGAGATCCCTACTATCAAATTTTGTTTCCCGAGCGCTGCAATCGATTCTGTAATTGCAGGTGATAACGAAATAACTCGGAGCTCTTCTTTATCCTTCGCTACTACATCCTTCGCTACCACAAAATCTGCTCCGAAAGTAAGCAGACCTATAATTAAAAATAGATACCTATTCACTTTTCACTTTAAATTTCAATCCCTTCCCTAGCCAAAACACCTTTCTCATAATAGTGTTTGATTGCCCTAAACTCAGTAATTAAATCTGCAGTTTTGGCAAGTTCAGGATGAAGTGAGCGACCTGTTAAAATCAGTTCGGAGGTGAGTCGGTTCTCTTCTATAATATTGATTAGATCGTAGACCATAATTAGCCCACATTTGATCGCTACATTAATCTCATCTGCAATTACCATCTGGTACTCGCCTGATCTAAGTGACTCTTTTATTCTTGCCAGTCCATTTTGGGCTCTTATATAATCAGCCTCTCTTGGTGGCTCTATACCTAAACAAGGAAACCCACCAGAACCAAACGCCTCATGTTTAAAATTATCAGGCGCTAGCTTTTTCAATGCTAAAATTTCGCCAGAGTTGCCATCTTTTAAAAATTGACCAAAAAATACCTTGCACCCGCGACCTATAGCACGAACGGCTATCCCTGTTGCAGCAGTAGTTTTACCTTTGCCATCACCTGTATATATCTGAACCTGACCAAACTTATTAGTAGTTTTACCTTTGCCATCACCTGTATATATCTGAACCTGACCAAACTTATTATTAATCATCTACCACCTAGTAACTGTTTTAAAAAATCTATATAATATCAAGATTAGAGGCTCGCTTTCGCTCTGCCTCAACTATTGCAATTAAGCTTGCTTTACTGTTATCTAATTTATCATTTATAACTATGTAATCAAATTGCAACGCTTGACTCATCTCATGCTTATAGTTTGCTAAGCGTACTTTTGTTGAATCTGAGCTGACATCTCCTCGCTTTGCTAAGCGCTCTTTTATTACTTCTAACGATGGTGCCATCAAAAAAATTGATGTAGAGTTTAGCCCTAATTTGCGGATTGAAGCTGCTCCTTGAATATCAATTACAGCTATCAGATCTTTCTTCATTGCCAATCTTGACTTAACCTGACTCAAACTTGTGCCATAATAATTATTATGAACTTTGGCCCATTCAATGAAAGCCTCTTCTTCTATCATTTTGGAGAAGATATCATCCTCTACAAAATGGTAATCAATTCCATCTTGCTCGCTATCTCGTTTCGGGCGTGTGGTATATGAAACTGATCGTTCAAGATCAGAGCAGCTCTTGACTAGTAAGTTTGCAACTGTGGTTTTGCCTGCTCCTGATGGTGCCGTTAAGACAAAGAGTATCCCCTCTTTTTTCTCAATCTGAATTTGGTGCTTATCACTCAAGATTTTGTGCCTGCTCTCTTATCTTTTCTATTTCGCTTTTTACTGATACTACAAGTTTGGAGACCGCTCCTGACTTTGTCTTAGAACCTATCGTATTGATCTCCCTATATAGCTCTTGCATATAAAACTCTAGCTTTCGACCAACCTCTTCTTCTTTGGCTAAAAGATCCTTTGTAGCATCAAGATGAAAGATGAGTCGCTCTAATTCTTCCGTAATATCTGTTTTTTCGGTCAAAAAAACAATCTCCTGTGCAATCCTATTCTCATCTAGATTTAGTCCGCTACTAATTTCTGCTAGTCGCTTTTTTAAAAGATCAACTTCCACCTTCTGATTCTTCTTAGCTACCCTTTTAATCTTAACTCTGCAAGATTCAATAGTAGCCAACCTTTTCTTTACTGTGGCAACTGTCTTTTTGCCTTCTACTCCTCGAGATTTTTCAAGCTTGTCTAGTAATTTATCAAGAGAGTTTAATATTAGACTATCTGCCTTGAGATTGTTTTCAATTTTGGTTTTGATGAATAGATCTTTGTTATTAATTAAATCAGCAAGATTAAGATTAACCTGAGCAGAGCCAGAGAGATTAATTGACTCTATAATAGTTTTATATTGGGCAAAAAGAGCCTTGTTAAACTCAAGTTTGACAGATTTATCGTTCCCCTTAACCTTGCTAATCTGCACCCTGATATCAAAATAGCCTCGCTTAAACCGTTTCTTAATACTTTTTCTTATCTTATCTTCTATTTCTAAGGTCATATGTGATGATCTTACTGCAACATCAATATGCCGGGAATTAACTGATTTTATCTCCATCGTTACTTCAAAATTACTATTTGAGTGGGCTACTTTACTAAACCCTGTCATTGAATAAATCATTGGCTCTTACTATATCTAGTTGTTGCGATCATCTCTATCATAACTTTAGCATTCAGAGGTAATTTTTGAACCTCAACTAATGAACGAGCTGGTGCCTCTTCCTTAAAATAGAGTGAATAGATATCATTGACTACCGAGCTATCTTCGAGATTTGTTAGAAAAAGTGTCGACTTCACAACATCGTCAAAGGTTAGCCCAACTTCGGCTAAAATTGGAGCTATGTTTGAAAAAATCTGCTCGGTCTGATCCTTCAGATCATCAGAACAGAGCTTCATTGTCGCTTTTCTAACCCCTAGTTGACCTGAAATAAATAGTAGATCACCTCCTGCTATTATCGCCTGAGAATAACGACCTATAGGGTATGGTGCTTCATTTGATACTATTACTTGTTTGCTCATATTTGATCTAAAACTATCCTTTCAAATCTAACAATAACTATCTGTTTGTTAAAGGAAAAAAGAGTGTTATTACCTTCGAAAAATGAGCTTAATGCTCCTGTTTTCTAAAATAATAATGTATGTTTACTCAATTTTCATTACAATATTTATTACATTTAATATTATTAACTAAAGATTAAAGGTTTGTTAATAAATTGCTACACAAATTGATATTTAAGGAGTTTTCTGCTTAATGCTCGACAAATTGGAGGCTATGACATCGCCTCAAAAGTTAACTACTTGCATCAACGAGCTACTTGAGAAAGAAGCTCCGATACAAGAATCGCGCAATTATCTTGGTGCTTCTATACTTGGGGTCGACTGTTTGCGTGCATTACAGTTTGGATATACATCAACACCTAAGGATGATGGTCGTGATTTTAATGATAAGATTCTCCGTATATTTGAAGCAGGACATCTTTTTGAAGATCTTTGCGTTAACTGGCTCCGGAGAGCTGGCTTTGAAATCCAGACCGAAGATGAAAATGGTGAACAGCTTGGGTTTAGCTTGGCAGATGGTCGGATACAAGGTCATGTTGATGGAATAATATTGGCGGCACCTGACAATTTAGATCTTCTCACACCTATGTTGTGGGAATGTAAATCACTCAACCACCGCTCTTGGAAGGATACAGTGGAAAATGGACTCGCTAAATCCAAACCGATTTATGCTGCACAAATCGCAATATATCAAGCACATATGGAAATACTCCAATCACCAGTTATCCAACCGGCACTATTTACTGCAGTCAACAAAAACAGTGCAGAGTTATATCATGAGCTAATCCCCTTTGACTCCAAACTCGCTCAACACTCTATTGATAAAGCCAACTCCGTATTAAAAGCGACTGATAATAACGAATTACTTGGGGCGACTCGATCTAATTACAATTGTAAATTCTGTGCATGGCAAGATCGATGTGACAAAGAAGATAATGGTTCTCCTACTTGGTTAGATTTTATGAACAACAATAGAAAGGATCCACTATCTTGAGAAAAACAATGCTACTGTTTCATATTGTCGGGACAGTTATGTATGTAGGGACCATTTTATCACATATTGCTATACCGAAAATCTTAGGAAATGAGCTAATAGCAATATACTATGCTAGTCTCTATAAAGAGGCAACTGCCTACTACCTCATCCTACCTGGCATCACACTAAAAACGATCTCCGGCATTATAATGGCAGTAGGATACCAGAAAATCCCACTCTGGCTTAAGATCAAAGTCGGCTGCGCTGCATTTTTACTAGTTAATGCATTTGTATTCTTAGTCCCGATGATGACAGAATTAAAACTTTTAGCCCAATCCTCATTAGAAGCTGGCATGCTATCTGATGCTTATATCGCAAAAGAGCATACTGAAATGTTGGTAGGAATATCTAATGTACTCCCACTTGTCGGTGCAATTATATTAGGGGTCTTTAAGCCTACTTTTAAACGAGAATAAACTTTACAAAAGTGGTGGAGCAAAGTACTAACTTGCTATCCACCTCCTTGTTAGCAACAATTTCGCAAGCGATGGTTAAAGTTTACCTAGTTAGTAAGGCTTATTCCAAATCCTTCTTCTCCTGTGTCACAGGTAAAACCGAAGGTGACGAAGTTAACAGTCTCTCTCATGAGTCCAACCATACCGCCTGTTGTAAAGGAGCCTTCTATCGTCAGGACAGCATGATGAGTTCCCTGGAAGTCGTATTCTTCAGTACAGGTAAAGTTACCATCAGTCTCAATAGAACAGTCCTGAGTCCAATTTGATATACTACCGTTTGTATCAGGGTTGTGGTGAAAATATTTTGCCGTAAATTTATTCCCGGATTGGGTTATTGCTACTGGCACCCCTGATGCTGGATCGGCTGTATTATTCGTTCCATCTGTGCAGGTCGAAGTATATCCATCCTTCTCCATAATATACTCCCCAGCAATATCAGGATAGCTGACATCGGAGCTACTGCTGCCGCAAGCGATGGTGAAAGTAGATATAATAATAAAAATAAATAGTGCTACCCTTGACATCTGTTCTCTCCTGTATGTGACAATTGGGTGTTATAATGCTATGTAACCTTCATGATACTATGTAATTGCTATATTTACAACTATCTTGAGGTAAATTTCTCTGCCACTATCTTAAAAGTGAGTCACCTTAATATAGACTCAAAGCAGAAGATGGATAGTCACAAAGGCGGAGGGCAAAAAGTAATAACTTGCTATCCACCTCCTTGTTAGCAACAATTTCGTAAGCGATGGTGAAAGGTTACCTAGTAGTAAGGCTTATTCCAAACCCTTCTTCTCCTGTCTCACAGGTAGCATTCCCTTCGGTAGTAGTCACTTTAGCGCGTCCAACCATACCGCCTGGTGTAAAGGAGCCTTCTACCGTCAGGTCATAATGAAGACTTTCATTGTAGTCGTATCCTTCAGTACAGGTAAAGTTACCATCAATCTCAAGAGTACAGTCCTGAGTCCAATCTTTTACATCATTAGCGTTGTGGAGAAAATATTTTGCCGTAAATTTATTCCCGTATTGGGTTATTGCTACTGGCACCTCTGATTCTGAAGCGTTTGCAAACTTCTCTCCACCTTCGCAGGACAAAGTATATGCATCCCTATCCATACTGTACTCCCCAGCAACAGTAGGATAGCCAGTAAGGGTAAGGCTTATTCCATATTCTACAGTACAGGGAACATCGTCGTTAGTAGTAGTCTGGTTGACTACTCCAACCATACCGTCTGTTGTAAAGTACCCTTTTATCGTTAGGTCAACATGAACCAATCCCTCATCGTAGTCGTATCCTTCAGTACAGGTAAAGTTACCATCACCGTCATCAAGAGTACATTTCTGAGTCCAATTTGTTATATCAAGGTCTGCATCAGGGTTTGCGGCAAAATATTTTGCCGTAAATTTATTCCTGTCTTGGGTTATTGATACTGGCACCCCTAATGCTGCAGGGTATGTAGTATCCCCTCCTTCGCAGGACAAAGTATATGCATCCCTATCCATACTGTACTCCCCAGCAATATCAGGATAAGCACTAAGGCTTATTCCATATTCTCCACCACACTCAGCGCCGGCGCTGGTATTAGTCTGTTTGACGGCTCCAACCATACCGCCTGGTGTAAAGTACCCTTCTACCGTTATGGTAAAATACTGAGTTCCCGCGTAGACGTAGGTGAATGTTTCAGTACAGGTAAAGTTACCATCAGTCTCAAGAGTACAGTCCTGAGTCCAATCTTTTATCGTGTCGTCCTCAGGGTTTAAGAGAAAATATTTGAACGTAAACTTATCCTCGTCTTGGGTTATTGATACTGGCACCCCTAATACTGCAGCGGTTTCTGGAATATTCGCTTCAAAATTGCAGGCCACAGTATATGCCTCTCTGTCCATACTGTACTCCCCAGCAATATCAGGATAGCCCCCATCCGTCAAGCTACCGCTCCACTGTTCATCGGAGCTGCTGCTGCTGCAAGCGATGGTGAAAGTAGAGATAATAATAAAAATAAATAGTGCTGCCCTTGACATCTGTTCTCTCCTGTATGTTATAATTCTATCTAACTCTTATAGTACTATATAATTGCTATATTTGCAACTATCTTGAGGTAAATTTCCCTGCCACTATCTTAAAAGTGAGTCATCTTAATATAGACTCAAATCGAAAACAGTCACTCTATTGTTATGATTTCCAATGATTTAACTGCTATCTGACCGCAATCATAAGCTTTATATTTATATGGCGACAGACTTACTGCTGACATCTTATCTAGGCTCAAAGTAGAAGATGGATAGTCAGAAAAGGGGAGGAGAGAAAATAATAACTTTCTACCTTCCCCTTTGTCAGCAATAATGTCTCAAGCTCTATAAAAGGTTACCTAGTTAGTAAAGCTTATTCCAAACCCTTCTTCTCCTGTATCACAGCTAATACCGGTGGCGTTAATAGTCTGTCTCATGAGTCCAACCATACCGTCTGTTGTAAAGGAGCCGTCTATCGTCAGGACAGTATTAAGAGCTCCCTGGTAGAGGTATTCTTCAGTACAGGTAAAGTTAGACTCACTGTCAAGAGTACAGTCCTGAGTCCAATTTGATATATTAGTGTCTGTCTCAGGGTTATGGTCAAAATATTTTACCGTAAATTTATTCCCGGTTTGGGTTATTGCTACTGTCACCCCTGATACTTCAGGGACTTGACTATCCCCTGTATGTGAGCAGCTCAGAGGATGGGCATCCTTGGTCATACTATAATCTCCAGCAACAGTAGGATAGCCAGTAAGGCTTATTCCATATTCTCCAGTACAGCTAGCACCGCCGCTGGTATTAGTCTGTGTGACGGCTCCAACCATACCGCCTGTTGTA
>JBLYYQ010000052.1:0-2646 GCA_048550035.1 Nitrospinota bacterium | reverse complement strand
TAAGGCCACGGCAACTTCTAACTATGGTCGATGGACCCGCCGCATGTATTTGAAAAGTCAAATCTTTTTTATATAAAAAAAATCCCGCCCGCACCTTCAAATTTTGAAACAAATCCATCGACAGTTTCCAAAAATTAAAAAGTAAAAATAGTTCTCCGCCCGCATGCTCAAATTCATCTGCAATTCGATTGATACATTCGGGATTTTTATCTACCGCAAAACCATGTGATTTTCCTACCCTTGTGAGTAATATTAAAATAATGAAACACTAATTTGCAACTGCACGGTAAACAGACGAAAAACATCGTCCTTTGAGGAGCATTCAGATTAATACTGCACTGTGCAGTTCAATCAGTGTCAGTGTAAGACCTCTTTTATTGAGCAGTAATTGTATGCCCAGAGTTTGACTGGCATTCATTCACTGGCTGGTGACAGGAGAGTTTTATAACCAAAAAAAGTAAAAAAAAAGTTTTCGCCCGCACCAATATTTCAAACTTGATGCAAAAGAAATAAAAAGTTTCCACCCGCACCCAAAATATTCTGCTCCAGTTCAGAAGAAAAATAAGAAGAAGTTTCCGCACCAAATTCATTGCAGAGAATCAATCCATAGACAAAAGTTGTATATGTTCTTGTTAAAGAATGTTGCTCGCTTCCACCCAATTCTCAGGCTCATAATCCATAGACCATAGATAGAATTTGCCGTGGCCTTGTAGAAAACTGATGTAAGGTGACGAAGTGACGTCATGACTTCGTCACGTCATGTCATGATGTTTTTTCACAAAGGTTTAAAAAAAAAAAAGTTTGTCATGACGTGTTGCGTCATGACGTCACTTCTTCACATCACTTCTTAACGTCACGTCATGTTTTGTACAAACATTTCTTGTTTGATTAAACATGTTTGTACAGTCATATCATTGCAAACTTAGATTATGCAAAAGAGTAAAGTCCATCAAACAATAGTATCATTTGCCGATACTTTATCTGATGCAAAAGTTGCAAGGATATATCCTATCGAGAAAGAAGCATCAACTAAAAACTATTACAGGGTAGAGTATCTAACTTCTGAATCTATACTCATTATGGAGGCTGAAGATATACTGTCAGCAGAGCAGTTTATAGATGCAGGCAGACTTTTAACTAAATACGAGGTTAAGCTTCCAACAATAATTGATAGGGATAAGGACCTTATCGGATTAGAAGACTTAGGGTCAGTATCGCTTCACAGTCTGATTAGCAGTTTCGATGATGACCAAAAAGCGATTCGATACCAAGATATTATTGATAAGCTCAGTAGCTTTCAGGTCAAAACAGCAGTAGATTTAGGCTCTAACCTCCCTTCTTATAAACGATTTTTTGATCTGGAAAAATTAAATTTTGAGACAGATTTTGCAATCAAACATTTTATGGAAGGTTACTTAAAATTAAAACTTGTAGATATAGGTAAGATCAAGGCTGAATGGACTTTAGTAAATGATATCTTAGCTCAAACGATGGAGACTCTATGTCATCGTGATTTTCATGCTCGCAACTTGATGGTGAAAAATGAGACTATTTACTGGATAGATTATCAAGATTTGAGAGTAGGACGATGTAGTTATGACCTAGCTTCGTTATTAGAAGATCCATATAGCAACCTATCTAAATCTCTTAAAGAGCGGCTCTATAGTTATTATATTGATTCGCCTAATTTCCAGTTTAGAGGTCAACCTGCCAAGTTTGAATTTATCTATAACTTGACTGCTCTGCAACGACTATTTAAAGCACTTGGGACATATGGATATCAGGTCTCTATCTTAAATAATTCAAAGTATGAACGGTATATAGCGATAGCACTCTCAACTTTTAAAAATATAGCCATCAAGGAAAACCGCTTCCAAGTGCTACTTGATATTCTAGATGAGAAGGTATTGTAATTAATTATGAGATACTATTTTATTGTCAGTTAGTCTCACATTATCAATGAGAGTGGCAACATAGATAAGTGATCTATCTAAATAGCAATCTTCTTTGAGAGTATCAGGATCGACAATCTGTGCAAATTCGACTTTTGCCAACGGCTCTAATTCGATTTTATTTATTAAAGTTTCTCTAAGAAAAGATCGATTTTTCTCACCATTTTTGATCATTTTTTCAACAATTAGTATCGATTTATAGATCAGATAAGCAGCATTTCGCCCTTCTTGAGTTAGGAATTGATTTCGTGATGAAAAAGCTAATCCGAGATCATCTCTCTCTATAGAGACAGGAACAATATTAATAGGAAAATCAAAATCTAGCGTCATTCTTTTAATTATGGCAAGCTGATGTGGATCTTTTTCACCAAAATATACATTATCTGGATTAATGATGTTAAAAAGCTTTGCAACAATAGTTGTAACTCCATTGTAATGCCAACGAATAGTTCCACCATCTAACTGATTTATAAGCTTATTCACTACTATTTTAGAGTCAAATCCATCTGAATAGATTTCATCATCAGTAGGTGCAAATAGGTAATCAACATTTAATGAGTCACAAAAAGTCAAATCGTGTTCAAAATTACGAGGATAGTTATCAAACGCTGCTTGTTGAAACTGCAATCGATTCACGAATGTAGATACAACCACGATATCGTTCTGACTTTTAGCTTTATTAATCAATGCTTTG
>JBLYYQ010000051.1:0-16647 GCA_048550035.1 Nitrospinota bacterium | reverse complement strand
GGCTGTAGTATCTTACTGCTACCTCTTGGCCATAATGTGATTACATACCCTTCTTGAATATTGTCACGAACATAAGGTGAAATCATAGTACGATCTGACTCTACATTAACTACAACATGTGTCCCACTCTCAAATGATTCTACCATTGCATCTTTGAAATGCTCTTGGTCTACATAGTTAAACAGTGAGTGACCAATGATGCTGCCGAGTGCATCAAATCTATCATCAGCTTGAGTGTTTGCCAATATTATCAATCCATCTCGATTGATAACTATAATGCCGATACCTATATTATCCAATACAAGTGATAATGATAATCGCTCTTGAACAACCGAATCCATCTGGTTTTTCACAATTTTGTCGGCACGGTTATAAGAGGTAGCAAGCTTATCAGCAATAGTTTCAACACGCCTTGCAATAATTGATAACTCGTCATTACTTTCTAGATCTATCTTATGGCGCAAATTCGATAGACGGATCACCTCTATATCTTTAAATAGCTTCTGAATCGGCTTAGCCCACCAGTTGTATAGAGCGCTAATAAGACCTGAAATAATGAAGAGTATGGCAATCCAGCTGATAAAAATATAACTTTGTACTGTAGTTGAGAGATCAGCCCAGGCTTTGAGATAGAAAAGTAGCGAAAAGAGTAAAATTGGTGTGATAATTAAGAAAGATGCTAGATAAAATTTAAAAGTTACACTTTCAAATTTAGCTATCCTGCTATCTTTCATTTCATCACTGTTTATTAGCTAGTTTCTGAGTTATACCTAAGCAGGCTGGATTAGACTCTAATATCTCATCTTGGATAATAACAGTCGATGTAGAATTAAAGTTGCTTATTGCCCAACCTCCATTACCTAACTTCATGCATGGAAGATAATATACGATATCAAGTTGTTCAATATCAGGAGAGTTATCTCGCAAGCTAGTTGCAATTGCAGCTAGCTCGGCAGTTGAGAGTTTCTGGTCAATTCTTATATCGTATGAACATATACTCGGCTCATTGCAGTTAGTTGCTTCTTTACTATAGAGTGGCAATTCAGTGCTAGATGTTGGTTGAGTTGACTCTTCTTCATCTGAGTTATTAGTCAGTGCAGTCTCTTCTAAAAATTTTAGTCGATCTGCAATAGTTGTGAACTCTTGAATGTTGTGAATGATTCTACGAAACAGGCTTGGCGGCTCACCTAATGATTTATCTAGTTCTAACGCCTTTTTGTAATCGGCAATCGCATTTTGATAGTTATTTATATGATCGTATGCAATTCCACGATTCGCAAATGCTTTCGCAAAATCATCTTTTAATCTAATCGCCTCATTCAAATCATCAATTGCATCATTATATGAGCCCTTCTTTATATTGGCTATTCCTCTATTAACCATAAGACCTGCTAACGAGCTATCTGGGATATCTAAGCTTTGATCAGATTTAATTGCATCATAACTGGCAATCGCACGATCATACTCATTCTTATTAAGAAGTAAGTCAGCATCATCCATCATAATTTTGAATTGATCGGTTTCACAAGCTGTGAACATAGCTAGTGCAAGAACAGTCAATAGGTAAAAAGCGCTTTTCATAATCATCTATAAATATAAATAAAAAAAAACCGTCGGTGTTTATATTACACCGACGGCTACTAAATTCAAAGAAATTTATATTAAGGTGATTCTAAGTTCATCCTAACAGGTGCTTTCTTCTGTCCTTCTTGATCAGCATAATCGTCAATTCCCTCAAAGGTACCTTTGATGTTTGTTGACATCTCCATATAGTATGCAAGAAACCACATCATAAACACACCAATGACCCACCATATGATAGCCCAAGTCCAAAGAGATGGTAACCCAAACAGCCAAGTAGATGGATTAAATGGATCACCCAAACTGGTGTTACCTAGGATAGGAGTCAATGGACCTATTGCACATAAAAACCATACAATAACTAGTCCCCAAGCAAACGGAATGAATTTCCTCTTTGAAGGAGTAAGTCCTGCGTACTCCGTTAAGAATCTATGGTGTTCTGCTTTACGCTCGTCTTCTTCTTTCGAAGGTTGAGTAAACATTGAAACGAGAATTGCAGAGCCTAGATTGAAGAATATTCCCCAGCCTGCTGAATGGATAGTCCAATTATATTTTAGACCAAAATGAGGTACATAAGTAACAGTAACAGCAATTAGTCCTAGAATTAAACCAGTAACAATTCCTTCCCTTGTCAACCATTTGCAGTAACAGACTGCAATCAATGCAGGCCACATCTGGAATCCATAAGCAACTGCGAGCCCACCTAGTAACACAAGTGCATCTGTACTAACGATAGCAGTGGTCAGTGCGGCTCCAACAATAAGAATAACACTTATTCGCCCGATCAGCTTCTGGGCTGAATGACTTAGTTCTTTAAAGAAGAGATGTTTGTAGATATCTCTAGTTAACATACCAGATGCTGTCGACATATAGGCAGCACCTGTTGATTGCATAGCTGCAAGAGCGCAGACTGCAAGGATACCGACCATGATCGGAGCTCCGTCACTTAACATGTTAATAAGTGCAGGGACTAAGGAGCCTTGCCCCCCAGGTGCGATAGGATCAATAATATCTTTGGCAATCAAAATGTGCCCACCTAACCCTTGAATCCATGTTGCACTGATCAAAATTATTCCGATACCGAATGCAGACGCCCAGACCTGCTGAGGTGCAAATGGAGCCGGATTTTTATTAGAGAATGCCCACATAGAAAATGCTGGGGCAGACTGAATTCCCATTAATGCAAACATATAAGTTAAGATCATCATCCCGGTCCAGACACCACCTACTGCTTTTGTGCCAGGTGTTACAAATTGAATGGCGCCAGGAATAGTTATAAAATGAGATGCCCCAGTAGGTGTAGCCTTACTTTTAGATTGCCAACCAACCCCTACAGGTTCTGGGAGTGAGCCATCATCGTTCAACTCAACACTCATCTCTTGAGTTTTCCATAGTTTTGCAACATTGCCACTAGCTGCATCATTTAAAGTAACTAATTTTTTACCATCACTATCTAGAAAACCTTTAATTGCATCTTCGTAATGGGAACCTGTTATATCAGCTCCCTCAGGGTTAAATATCTTTACTTTCATACCAGTTGTCGTCACTACATGGGCGTAATCACCTCTTGCTAACTTAGCTAGACCATCTTTGAGTCCACCCATACCACCGATGAAAGATAAGGATACCAGTCCGATTGCAATGATTCCAAATGCAAGTAATACACATTGGGCTGTATCGACATATGCAACAGATCGTAGCCCACCAAGTGCAACATAGAGAATAACAACAGCAGATAGCAAAAGCATTCCAACGTTAACATCAAGCAGACCATCTGTTAATACATTGAAAAGAAAGCCAGATGCACGTAACTGAATACCAAGATAAGGGACAGAAAAAACTAATGCAACCAACACTGTTAGATAACGCATCATGTTGGAATTGAAATATGTTGAATACATCTCACCCGGTGTTATGAACCCAAATCGTTTTCCAAGCAACCATTGGCGCTTCAGAAATACTACACCGGTTAATGGGATAGTAATCGCGTAAAACGATGCATAACCATAAGGCAATCCATCTTTCCAGACCAACGCAGGATGACCCACAAATGTCCAGCCAGAGAATGATGTTGCCGTTGCTGCAAGCACGAATACCCATATGCCTATTGAACGACCCGCAATGAAGTAATCAGATGCAGTTTTTGCTGACCTTGCTCCTTTTACACCCCAAAATATGCAGTATGCCCAATAGCACGCTACAAAAAAGAACAGCCAACCCATTGAGCTTGTGAAACTTTCCATAGTAATTCCCCCCTTTATTTGCCTAAATTAAAAACTTAGTTGAATCTAACATTTCCTATACTAAAACCTCTCCTAGTATTAATTCGAAAAGCGTATTATCCGTGGAATAACGTCAAATTTCATTAAGGCTAATCTGATTTCAGTAAATTGTCAAGAGCAATTTTTTTATTCTACGAAATTTATATTTTTTGCACGCCAGAGATAATACGCTATATTTTTCAATCGCATAGGAGCTTATTTTAGATTTTACTTTAAATATTGACGAATCAATCTTATAATTAGTAAAAGTAATTTATATTAATTTTTAAAGATGAATAGACAATTTACTCATAGAGGAATATATATCGCTGTTCTGACATTTATATTTTTCTTTGCTGGTTTTACAATAGATCCTACCATTTGCCTGGAGCGAGTTGATGCGTTTGGGAAGAGTGCCAAAGGATCGACTGAATCACTCTACCAAGATGCAAGGAAAAGTTATTATAGGTTACTTGCTAGCTCAAAATTGATGTCAAAGCGGGTCGAGTGGGAAAAAGCGATCAAAAAGTTTGAGAAGGTTCATCAGAGATATCCTAAATCGAATCGTGGTCGTGACGCACTATATACAATAGGTCTACTCTATAAACGTCTGGCACAATGGTCAGGCTATGACAAAGATAACGAAAGTGCAATTCTCTATTTTAATAAGGTTATAAAGAAGTTTCCACAAAGTGGCTTAGTTGATGATTCAAAACGAAATATAGGGGATATCAGGTTTAGGCAGAAGAAATATGATAAGGCAGAAGCTGCCTATAGAGCGCCTAGTAAATCAAAGTCGTCAAAGAAGAGGGGAGATTCTGGCAAGCAATCGCTAGCTCATTTATCGGCATTGAAGAGTATCAAAGAGTATAATAAGAGCGGTTATGCAAGAATAATATTAGAATTAACAAAGCAGACTGCATTTAATGATGTTTCTATCCGAAACCCCGATCGACTCTATATTGATCTATTAAATACCTATATCCCACCATCGCTTATAGAGAATAAGAGTGTAAGCTTGGGAGTAGTTAAATCTATCCGTGCCTCACAGAATAAGAAAAGTGTCTCAAGAGTGGTATTCGATATAGATGCGAATAAATATTATCACAAGGTAACAGCATTAAAAAATCCATTTCGAATTGTGATAGATATTGGGGGTGAAAAAAGTGCCAATCGGAGAATACAATCAGATGAGCGAGCACTCCGTACAAGAGCACCATCAGATCGATCCATTGCAAAGCTTGCAAAAACTAACCGTGCAGAGGTAATAGTGGTTGACGCAGGTCATGGCGGACGTGATCCTGGCGCTGTTAGCAAATCAGGTCTTAAGGAAAAAGATATCACTCTCAAGCTTGCTAGGATTGTCGCTAAGAAGTTAAAACAGAAGACAAATTATAAAATTGTTTTCACTCGAGACAGTGATAAATATATTGCATTGGATGAGCGGACAATATTAGCCAACTCGTTAGATGCTAAACTCTTTATTTCAATCCATATAAACGCAAGCAAAAAACCGAGAGCAAATGGATTTGAGACCTACTTCCTGTCGCCTGCACGAAGTGAAGATGAACTTGATACTGCTGCTCGTGAAAATATGCTTTCACTTAGAAGTAGCAATGAATTAGAGAATGATTTAGCTTATATCCTAACCGATCTTTCAAATACGCAGAAAGTAAATGATTCTTATAGATTTGCAACCTTGGTTCAGTCAAGTACAGTTAAATCGGTACAGCGTAAAACAAAGTTGTTCAAAGATAATGGTGTGAAGCAGGCGATGTTTTATCTATTATGGCGTGCGAATATGCCAGCAATATTGGTCGAAGCTGGCTATATATCAAACAAGAAGGAGGAAGCAGCATTGCGGAGTAACAAGAATCTAAAATTACTCGGAGAATCTATTGCTGATGGCGTATTGAAGTTTTTAAAAGATGATCTGATAGCTATGAGGTAGTATCTTTATTTAAGATTTCAATATCTTGACTAGTATAACTGATATATTATCAGGCCCACCATTGCTATTAGCTTCTGATACTAGTTTTGTTGTTGCCTCTTCTAGATTTTGATAATTACTGCTAATGATCGATTTGATTTTGTCATCGCTAACAGGACCTGTTAAGCCATCAGAGCAAAGAAGATAAATATCCCCAGGTAGAGCATCGTGTTCGATAATATCGACATTTCTTGCCGAGAGGTAACCTAACGCTCTAGTAATCCTGTTGCCGTATGGGAGTGTTGCTGCTTTTTCTGTTGTGAAATGAAATTTATGCTTTAGCTCGTTCATCAAAGAGTGATCTGAAGTTAACTGCTCAAAGCTTTCGTCCCGTAATCGGTATACTCTACTATCACCAACATGACCTATAATGATTTTATCATTATTTATGCATAAAACATCAATAGTAGAGCCCATCCCTTTTAAGTCGGCATCACTGCCTGTGCCTGTGTTCGATATTTCAATATCAGCTGCTAATATAGAAGCGTAGACAGATTTAGCAAGATTGTTATACTCAGATAATGCCTTTGTATCTTCCTCAGTATATTCAGGAAACTTTCCACCCTTACAGAGTAAATTGCTTACTATTTGAGTAGCAAGTAGTGAAGCCTCTTTGCCTCCTCGATGACCACCCATCCCATCCGCTTGTATAAAGACTCTCTTATGTAAGTCTATATAAATCGTATCTTGATTAGCGGATCGTTTGACACCAGTATCTGATATACCAGCTACTGCGACATTAAACATTTTATTACCAAAAAATTACCCTAGTACTATATGATAGCTCTATAACTTGATAAATAATATATTTATTTTGATTTTTTTACAAAAAGTGGTGGCGAAAGGATATTTTCTAAAACTTTTCCTACTCTTAGTAGTATTGATTCTGAAAAATATCCTCCTAGGAGTTGAGCTCCAATCGGTAGAGATTGGCTGTTTAGCCCTATAGGGACTGATAAGCCAGGAATTCCTGCTAAATTAGCATTGATCGTCAATATATCTGAAAGGTACATGCTTACCGGATCGTCAATCTTCTCATTGAGCTTGAAACTGACAGTCGGTGAAGTTGGCGTAAGAAGAATATCAACATCTTTGAATACACGATTAAAATCATTAATTATTAAGGTTCTAACTTTTTGTGCTTTTAGATAGTAAGCATCGTAGTAGCCAGATGATAACACATAAGTTCCAAGCATGATTCTTCGTTTTACCTCGGCACCAAATCCTTCTGATCTACTGTTATTAAATAGCTCAAAGATATTGTTACTTTCCTTAGCACGATGCCCATATCGAACAGCATCGTATCTAGCAAGATTAGACGAGGCTTCTGCAGATGCAATCACATAGTAAGTTGGAATTGCATACTTAGTATGTGGCAGCGATACATCCTTTATGATTGCACCAAGCTTTCGCAACTTCTCGATTGATTGCCCAATAGCGATTTTTATCTCTGGATCTACTCCATCATCGAAGTATTCTTTAGGGATACCAACATTGAGCCCTTCGACCTTTGCATCTATATCTAAAGTATAGTCTGGCACAGGGATATCGGCTGATGTTGAATCTTGTGGATCAAAACCTGCTATAACATTTAGCATGATAGCGGCATCTTCAGAACTTTTTGTAAGTGGTCCGATCTGATCTAGAGAAGAAGCAAATGCAACTAATCCAAATCGAGATACCCGTCCATATGTTGGCTTCAATCCGACTACTCCAGTTAATGCGGCAGGTTGCCTAATAGATCCTCCCGTATCAGATCCTAATGTTGCAGCTGCCAGTCTTGCGCTAACAGCAGCAGCAGAACCCCCAGATGACCCCCCAGGTGCTCTAGACAAGTCCCATGGATTCTTTGTCGGACCAAAATAGCTTGTTTCACAAGAGCTACCCATTGCAAACTCATCTAAATTAAGTTTGCCCAATAGTACGGCTCCTGCATCTATTAGTTTTTTAACTACAAAGGAGTTATAAGGTGATTCAAAGTTCTGAAGCATTTTGGAGCCGCAGGTAGTTTTACTTCCCTTTTGTAATATGAGATCTTTGACGGCAACAGGAATTCCAAGTAATGGTTCTTTAGATCCTGTAGCTAATTTTTTATCAGCTGCTTTTGCCATCTCTTGAGCTTGGTTTCTATTAACAGATATATATCCATTAATCTCTTTGTCAGATTGCTCAATCTTTGCTAAATATTCGTTAGTCGCTTCAAGACTACTTACAGATCCATTTTGTAGCGCTATTGCGAGTTCTTTAATTGTAAGCTCTGTTGTATCTACCATTACTCGTCAATAACTCGTGGAACTCTAAAATAGTCCTTATTACTATCTGGTGCATTCATCTCCCATATTTTTGGATCAAAGCTCTCAGTATCAACTTTATCAGCACGGTTAACGTTCAATAGGTTAAGTGCATGTGTTGTTGGCTCAATTGAATCAGTCTCTAGTTCGTTTAGTTCATCGATATATTTTAATATCTTTGACAACTGCTCGGCATACATCTTGATCTCATCAATCTCAATATTTAGACGTGCAAGATTTGCGATACCAGTTACAGTCACTTCATCTATATTACTCAACAGAATACCCCCCCCCTGAATAGCTTTTAAACAGGGGAGCATTCTACATGAAAGCTAATCTAATAGCAAATGAATAGTTTTAATTCCTATTTTGTTAAGTTATTAATTCCGGATCTTAATGCACCAACTCTCCTATTCTTTAAAATAGATATTATCTTGCTATTATCTTCTAGGTAAGATCTCTGCCATCTATCTAAAATATATTTGTCAGAATCAAGAATGATATTTGCAAAAATTACTTTTGATTCTAATAATGTTTGTAGTAATTCTTTATTGCTCGGTTCTCTTTTAACTACTACGGATGATCTCATAATTTGATCTTAGCTCCTCAAGAATGGTTTGTTCTGAGTGAAATTTATCTATGCTATTACCACTAAACTCTACCTTTAGTGCTGCCAAAATCTTTTCGTCCATCTCTTGACTGTGAAGATAGTCACTATCCATAACATCTTTGATGATGGCGATAGTTTCAATTGCAATCTTGGCTGCGAACTCACTACTAGCGACCTTAGGTAGTTTCTGTTCTGAGACAGGTTGTGAGAGTTTTATATATGTCAATCCAAGTTTTAATAGCTGATCGGTACTAATACTGACAAAATCATCTGTCTCCACATAACGTCGTAGGATATCGCGATAGATTGCAGTTTCTAGTAGTGCTGACATATCTTCTACTTTGATACTATCCTTCATATCTGATAAAAATTTCTTTATCATTTCAGCACCTTCACGCTTTGCAAATTTCTTCTTTTGTAAAAATTTCCTACTTTGATTCCATGCTGCTTTAATCGCACTTTTTGTGGTAACAGGGGGGTGGACGATACCAACTCAATGATCTTGCTTAAGGAATGTTTTAGGAGAATTGACTCTCGAACTATACCTAATTGCTTTTCTGTTAGTGTCCGATTTTACTCATCTTGACTTACTCCAGGATCTGATATTGCTTGCTCTACAAGATTTATCCCTTTCGCTGTTATCCTCGCTAAGTATATGAAATCTCCGAAAATAGGTTGCGTCCTCATCTCGGTGTAGCATTTCTCTGACAGGTACCAGATATCCATTCGAACAGACTCTAAACTTATCCTGCTACCATTTTGATCTTGTAATTCAGAATGAATTTCATCATCTGAATTAAATGATTCAGGATACCAAGAACAGTATTCTAATATTTTGCTCCTAATTGCTTTCTTTAATTTTAAGCGTGATGATGCTAAATGACTTGTTAGGATAGCCTTGCCTATAATAGAGCCTTGCGCTATATCAACACCTTTGGCTGTGATTTTAGCTGTTAATAGATCATCATTGGAGCCTGTGATATCAATATAATTGCGCTTGCTAAAATAGGTGAAGCAGTCTCTTATCTCTTTGGTTGTCGTATTTGAAAATTGTTCTTGCACTGTCGATTTAATCAGCCGCTCTGATTGTGGAAACAGGTAAAGATCATTCAAGATTGAAAGGATAAGTCTTCGCAATCTCTTGAGGCGTGTTAACGAATTATTTCTGTTTATCATATTATTCCCTATAAATTTACTGGCAATGGTTTTCTCTTTTTGTCAGTTGCTGATCAATTGTTTCTAGCTTCAAATTTATGCTCGCCATTAGTTGAAGCATTTCAGCTTTATTCATTCGCTCAGAAGATCTGACTATATTTTTTTTGTTGATAAGAATTTCTAATTTTTCTATCTTTTGATCACTCTCTTTTTTTATCTTGCGTGCTATAAAAGTTAATCGAGCTATGCTACGCTTAAACTTGCCATAGACATCTTGGGAGTAGTCTTCAAGACTTTTATCAATCTTATATTTGGTAGAGGCTGAAACAAGTGATAGCTCCTCTTGTATTGATCTTATATGATTGGAATTGAGATCTAGTTTCTCCTCGATGCTTTTTATCCATCGCCTAGCTAGTGCTACTAAGGTCGACCACGCTAATGTTGAGATAAAAACTGCGACGGCTGGATCTGATAAGATTGTATTTATAATCTATTTATTAAATGGCACTTGATTGAGATTTGGAGCTAGTCGAAAATGTATTGCGTATATAGCTTGGTGAGGTACGCTGGCAGGGTATTTTGGTGGGTAATTGTATCGCTACTTAAAAGGGGGAGGATATGTTAAGTGCGATACTGGTATTATCTGCTAGTCAACAACTTTTACTATCAAGTGCCACTCTGTTTCTCCTTGTGAATCTACGATCACTTGAGGCTATCTTAGTGGATATTAAAATTTTAAAAATACCAACTGATGGAATTGACTCTTTTCTGGAACTCGATATATTTGAAAATCTTGTTTGTCTTGTTAGTAGCTATGGTGTAATTTCTTCTTAAGAATCTACGTTACTTACTGAAACTTATTATGGACACTATTTTCATTGTACTCCTGCTTGCTATTGTGCAAGGGATAACAGAGTATTTGCCGGTTAGCTCCTCTGGCCATCTTGTGATATTACAACATCTGTTTGGGATCACCGAGCCTGAGATATTGTTTGACCTTGTTTTACACGCAGGTACGCTGTCTGCTCTAATAGTTTATTATCGAAAGTTTATTCTTATCCTTATAACAGATGCTATCAATAGTATTATGATGATCTTGCGTAGCAACGAGTCGCTAACCGGACTCTATAAAAAGAATGATAACTTTCGATTTATAGTGTTAATTATTATTGGCAATATCCCCACTGCATTTATCGGACTATTTTTCAAAGAAGAGTTTCAGTCTCTATTTAGATCTACTGATGCAGTGGGGGTTGCATTATTATTTACAGGTACCATACTGTTTGCGACTCGATTCATTAATTCAGATAATAATCATCAAAACTTGACTATCCCTATCGCACTCTTGATCGGAGTTGCACAAGGATTTGCTATTGTACCGGGGATTAGTAGGGCAGGTATTACTATATGCATTGCTCTATTTATGAAGGTCAATCGAGAATTGAGTGCGCGATTTTCATTCATGCTATCTGTGCCTGCTATCATTGGTGCTCTGCTGATTGAATTTGATACAGGTACTGTATCTAATAATTTTACCTCTATTGAATATATCGTTGGATTCTTCGTTGCTCTACTTAGCGGATTTGCTGCGCTATTATTGCTGATTTTGCTTGTCAAACGAGACGCTCTATTCTGGTTTGCTTTCTACTGTTTTGCGGTCGCTGGAATAGTTCTCATTACTTAAATAATCAACAAATTCTCCACAAATTCCTCATAAATCGTTGGAAAATTGTCAATAAAAGTTAAAAACTCTTACTGTAATTTTAAAAAATTGCTATCTGATTGGTCAACTAGCAGAGCAGTCTGCCAATCTTTTTATGATGCTGACTCTTTTGCCAAATTTAATATACGTTGCATCTCATCTCGACCTTTTAGCTTTAATTTTTTTAATTCTGCTAACTGGTTCTCATCTTCAGATGATAGTAGTCGTTTCTTGAAAAGCTGATTAACCTGTATATCTAAATTTTTATGTTCATCAAAGAGCTGCTTGAATTCTTCATTTGAGTCAATTAACTTTTGCGCTAATTTTTCATCGTTAATAGAGAAAGGCATTTTTTGCTCCTATGTTAACTCGTAATTAATCCCCATTTTAACTTCAGCCTGAGACCGTGCCACATAATTTGGCACCACTCTCTTGCCATTTTCTTTTCCTTCTTTATATATATCTTTTGCACCAATTACAAGACCAATTGCAATATATTTTTGAATTTCAATTGGTATTAATTTTACACCTAACTCAGGGCTAGTTTTTTGTACTAATTCTAAAATATTCTTACTGCCGGTTATTATCTTACTATCTTTTAACTCGCGCTCAAGCAAATCCTTACTAACTATCGAGTCTAATTTTAACTTTTCAAGATTGGCATTCCTGTTGAAAATATATTTGCCGATATAATATTCATCTTTTCTAGAGTCTGAGAGTATTGCGATCGGCGTTTCATAATCAAAAAGTGATTTGGAAGCTCTTAAAATTGATTCAAAAGTTGGAATTCCTATCAATTTCAGTGACAAGCTGTCGCTTAAACCTACTGCTGTTGCAATTCCTATCCGAATTCCTGTGAATGAACCAGGACCGGTTGCTACCACTATTAGGTCAATATTAGATTTGTCTATCTTTTCATCAGATAACAGTCGCTCAACAAGCTTTAATAGATCAATCCCACGACGGGCAAGGCTATCCATTGATAACCGTTTAATTGGTCTATTTCCTACTTGAAGTGCTACCGATGGGGGTGAGCATGACGCATCAATTCCAAGAGATACTATCTCACCATCTTGTAGCGAATCTATTTTGAGATCCATACGCTACGTTTTATTATCCAACCTACCGCTCCATCTTGATCCTTTATTTGAAGCCAGTCACCTTTTGCTTCCAAAATCAAGACTGTGTAATTTTTTGGCAAACTAAATAGCTTCTTCGAGTTTGAGTCTGGCATAGCGCGAACATTTACTTGATCTAAAATCACTACTGCACCTTCGCCTCTACCTAGTACATCTGAATGAATCCACCCTACTGTTTTACTTGCAATCCTAACAGCTAGCCATTTCTTGTATGTCGCTAGATGTTCAACTGGGTAATATTTTGGCAGTATCCACAATATGTCATATGAAGTCGCTGGACCTGCTCGTAGTTTACCTTTATCTAACTTTACATAGTAGAGCGCTCCTAGTGCTATTGGTGCCGTTAGCACTACTATTAATAACGATAAAACTAAAACTTGAAGTTCTCTTTGTAACATTCCGATCTATCCTTATCCTCTCCTTCTTCGAAATCCTCGTTTCCGATTCTTTCTGGTAGGTGTCTGCTCTTGGTTGCTATGTTGCTTATTCTGATCAGCCTGCTCTGGTTTGCTATGTTGCTTATTCTGGTCAGTCTGCTTTGGTCTGCTATGTTGCTTATTCTGGTCAGTCTGCTTTGGTCTGTTATGTTGCTTATTCTGGTCAGTCTGCTTTGGTCTGTTATGTTGCTTATTTTGATCAGTCTGTTTTGGTCTGCTATGTTGCTTATTCTGGTCAGTCTGTTTTGGTCTATTATGTTGCTTATTCTGATCAGTCTGCTTTGGTCTGTTATGTTGCTTATTCTGGTCAGTCTGCTTGGGGTTGCTATGTTGCCTACGATCTTTTTCACGATCTAACTCACTGCTCTCATTGATACTTTCATATAATTTCTTACTATCAGCTATATCTTGTTCTTGCTTAACAAGGTTACGATCTACTACATAGCTACCACTATTATCTTTTACAATATCTTTAAGGTTCACCATTATAGGAGGATGATCTTTGAACGACAATGCCACTGATTCTCCTAATAGGTTGGTATAGACAATCTTTGCTTCGTTACCTTCTAGGTCGTAAATAGTAGAACGAAGCGATGGGTTAGATTTCAAAATTGATTCATAGGCGTTATTTTCATATCCTAAGCAACATTTAAGTCGACCACATAAGCCTGTTAATTTATCAGAATTTAATGATAGACCTTGATTCTTTGCCATGGAAACAGAAATTGGATTGAATTTTGTCATGAATGATGAACAGCATAAACTATTGCCACAAATGCCACAATCGCCTCCGACCTTTGCTTCATCTCGAATTCCAATCTGTTTGAATTCAACATTTGTACCTGTGAAACGAGCAAGCATCTTAACTAATTCCCTAAAGTCAACACGCTTCTCAGAGGTAAAGAGTATGACAGCTCTTAGCCCATCAAATGTGAAACGAACTTGTGATAAGTTCATCTCCAGATTAAGGTCGCTTATTGCCCTGCGGCAATACAAAAAAGTATCAGACTCTTTTTTGGCTAACTCGCTGAATCGATCGAGGTCAACTTTAGTCGCTTTCCGATGCACTTTCCCTTTGATCTTGGAACAGTTACCTCCCTTCTGGCATGGCGTCGTCCGCTTGCCTAATACAACTTGCCCAAAATTTAGACCATCTTCGGTCTCAATAACACATATATCACCAACCTCCAGTTTTACATTGTTCCAATAGTAGCTGGTGATTCCACCATATTTACTCAACACTACATTTACTATATATTTATTCCATATAGTATCTGCTGAATCGGTAACCTTAGGTAACTCGTCTGCTTGAGAGTGAGTCATCATTTATCGCTTTAACTCCATTGCTAACAGTCCGTAAATTATAAGTGGGTTAATGTTTAACCTACGAGATCTTTTTAATCTATCTATAAACTCAAAAGAGTTTACTAACTTATCTAAGCTAAGCTGATCTTTAATAGCCATAATTCTATCAATCAGATTACTATCTATAATTCTATCATGACTTTGCCCACTTTTTAAAGCGACTATATCTCTTATTATGCTCTGGACTCTCTCTAGTATCTGGTCAATTAGCTCTCGCTCCTTAGCTTTATCAACCATCCTCGCCCGATTATAAATATCGATCGGGGTAACATTCGTAGGCTCAAGGAGTAAATCAACGGCAAATTTGTCTATGATCGCTCTAAACTCATCTTCTTCGTTTGCAACCGACTCGCTTGAATCTTTTGTAAGAGTAGCTAAATCGGCAGATGATGGACGGTTAAACTTTACTATCTGACAACGCGATACAATTGTAGGAGCTAATGCCCGGAGCCTGCTAGTAGTGATGATTAGGGTGGTCTCCCCTGATGGCTCTTCTAGAGTTTTCAATAATCCATTTGCTGCCACATAGTTCATCTTCTCGCCATTTTTGATTATTACAGCTTTTCGCTTGGCACTATGGGGCTTAAATGAAAGCTTGGATATTAGCTCTCTAATAGAGTCAATATCAATCTCGCTTTTTACCCGACCTACCTTTTGGGTAGGCTCAATGATATGTAAGTCTGGATGCCAATCACCCCTTAACTTGCCACTATTTAAGCAATATTGCGATGAACTATCATCTTTACATATCAGCGCTGTTGCGAATCCTAATGCGACTTTGCTTTTGCCGATCCCTTCATTACCTGTAAATATGTATGCATGTGCAATCCTGTCTGAGTCCAACGCTCGCTTTAATAGTTCAAGCTGCTTGACATGTCCTGTAATATCAGTAAAATATTTCATACCTTATCCTTCTACATGCCTCTCTTTTTGATCAGATTTACTGTATGCTGATAAAT
The DNA here is from genome assembly GCA_048550035.1 of Nitrospinota bacterium. Lineage (GTDB taxonomy): Bacteria > Nitrospinota_A > UBA7883 > UBA7883 > JBLYYQ01 > JBLYYQ01. The sequence continues at coordinate 1,157 of JBLYYQ010000051.1, read as the reverse complement.
TGCAAGCTCAACTTTATCCATACTAGCATCACCATCAATCGTAACTATCCGATCAGGATTCTCTTTTGCTAACTGATCATATCCAGCCGCTACCCTTTTTTGAAATTCAGCTTGAGTCTCAAATTTATCAGACGGCAATTCTCGAGTAGCAATCCGTTCATTACCGGTAGCTCCGCTAATCTTTAAATAGAATGTTAAATCAGGATGCCATGATTTAATAGTCGCTCCCGCTAAGCTTGCAAATAGATCAATTAATCTACTAACAAGTTTTGCCCCAATATCTCGTCCATAACCTTGATAGGCGATAGTTGAATCATTAAATCTATCTAGGATCACTATTTTCCCCATCTTAAGTGCTGGGAGTATCTCTTTGTCGACCATTTCAGCTCTGGCAGCTAAGAACAAAGATAGCTCTGTTTGTGCTGATATATCCTCGCCAGCAATAATTAATTCCCGTATTTGATCTCCAATATTGGTAGAGCCTGGATCTCTTAATCTAATGATATCGTAATTAGATTTAGTTAGCCTCCTTGCAAGTCGGTCGACCTGAAGAGTTTTACCAGCACCATCAACACCTTCAAAGGTTATAAGTAGTCCGCCGTCTACTAGCTTACTACCTGATGTTGGCTGCTCCATATTATATTAGAACTTGCTCACACTTAATGATCGGGGGAATATATTGAGGTTTAGTATCCTTTAATTCGGTTCCAACATTAGGAACAATCAAATCTGGAGCGATCTCTTTTAGTGGCAGATAGATAAATGGGTGACTTAGAACTGGATGTCCCAAGCTCGTATCAGAATCTGGTAGTAACTGATTGTTATAGATTAAAATATCGATATCAATAGTTCGTGGTGCAAATTTATCTATCAGACGCTCCCTAGCCAATAACTGTTCAATCCATCGCAACTCAGCGCGGCAGCTAAATAGATCTTTATTACTACTTAGCTTGGCAGCCATATTAAGGTAGTCATCTTGCTTTTGAGTAGTTCCCCACGCCTCTGACCTATATTGTGAGGAGCAAGCTTCAACAGTAAAGCGTTCACTTAATAGCTCGATTGCAGCTTGTAGATATCTTGATGGCTCTATGTTGGAACCAAGCGAGATATAAAATATGGTAAAATCGCTTGGCCTTACGATCTCGACTGATACATTC
>JBLYYQ010000050.1:0-11274 GCA_048550035.1 Nitrospinota bacterium | reverse complement strand
GATCTAAATCTTATTGATCCTCCTTCACCTAATGAGACTATAGGAAAGAATGAGAGGCTAGCTACTATTAGAAGTAGTGCCAAAGGGTATTACGAACTACTTAGCAACTTTAAAAATGATGCCAAGCATTTTTTCCAAAGACTAGAAGTGACACCTGCTTCGGTTCAATAGTTATTTATGGATAATTTTACATTTTATAATCCGACCAAGATATATTTTGGCAAGGACTCTATTACAAGTTTAGATACTGAACTAAAACAGTATGGCAAAAATGTTTTGTTAGTTACAGGCTGCAGCTTTGCAGATTCAAGCGGACTTAAAAAAAGCGTTGTCGATCAGCTAGAATCGTTAGGGAAGAGAGTCATTGAGCTAGATGGAATTAAACCAAATCCTAGAGTGGAATCTGTTCGAGCTGGGGTTAAGATGGTTAGGGACTCTTCGGTTGATTTCATATTAGCGTTAGGTGGAGGCTCGGTTCTAGATGCCTCAAAAGCTATTGCTCTTGCTAGCAATTACAGCAAAGATCCGTGGGATCTATTTATAAAGAAGGCTACTACAAACGCAATTTTACCAATCGGAGCAATATTAACAGTTGCTGCAACAGGCTCTGAGGCAAATGGTAATACAGTAATATCTAATCTAGCAAGCAATAAAAAGTTAGCTCTATATAATCCTAGCTTATATCCAACATTTTCAATATTGGACCCTACCTACAGTCAAACTCTTCCATACTATCCTACAGTTTGTGGTGTAGTAGATATCATGATCCATATATTGGAGCAATATTTTCATAAGGTAGAAAATTCTCCAATACAAGATGGATTCCAAGAGAGCCTCCTTAAAGCTATAATGACAAATGGGCTGATAGTAAAAGATGATCTGACTAATTACGATGCAAGATCTAATCTTATGTGGGGCTCTACTTTAGCATTAAATGGAATTTTGAAAGCTGGCATTCGGGGTGATTTCAGCTCACATCAGATTGAACATGAAATATCTGCCTATTATGATATTGCACATGGCGAAGGACTATCTATAATTTTTCTAGCTTGGATGAGAAAGGTTTTCCCATTCAACGTTGCAAAGTTCAAGCAGTTCGCAATCAATGTTTTTGATGTTAGCCCAACCGGCAAAGATGATCAACAGATCATATTAGAAGGGATTAGCCATTTAGAGAAGTTTTTTCAGAACCTTAAGATAGCAACCAGATTGTCAGAAGTGAAGATTGACTCTAAACATTTCCAAGATATGGCTCAATCAGTGATAGATAGATCACCAGATCATGCATTAGTGAAGCTTACAGAGCGGTTTGTTATTGAACTCTTGGAGAGTGCATTATAAAAAATTATACCATCTCACTTTTTCGCCAGAGTAGAATAGCGCCTGCCAACCCAAAAATTGTATGGACAATATATCCACTCAATTGCGGTGAAATTATTGCCGATTTACCTAATGAAATTGCAAATGAAAAACTAAGCCAGACAATCACTACACAAACCAATGAGATAGCGACTCCGACCATAGATCCGCCTACTCGCTCAGATTGAATGCCAAGTGGAATTGCAATGAGTGCAAGTATAAATGTTAGGAAGGGAAATGAGATTTTAACATGCTTTTCTACTTGCTGTTCTCGACTTTGATAACCTTTCGATTCAATATTGCGAATGTGAGAAGATAGCTCACCAATACTCATCTCTTCTGGACTCAGGAGAATCTGCTTGAAACTATCACTATCTATGAAATCTTGATGGAAACTAACGTTACTTGATTGTTCTTCTATGAACGGAGTAGATTCAGTGAATGATCGTTTGATTAACTTTTCAAATTGCCACTGGCTACCTTGTTTGGTGCCAGATAATAGTGTAATGCTCTCTTTAATTCGAGAGTTATTACTGTTGAAGTTATATATCCTGATTCGATCTATTATATTTTGCGCATCATTAAAGTAACCTATATTCCAGATTGAACCATCATCTTTTTGGATCCAAAATCCTTTTTCAGAATAAACCTTGCTTCGAGATGACTTTTTTATGTCGTTAAGATAGAGCTTATTTGCTTCACGCTCTGCCTTATAGCCGATTGTTTCATTCCCAATAAGTAAGAATAGCGAAATTAAAAAAGATGCAATCAATAAGATCCATGAGGCACGAAAAAGCGACATACCTGACATTAAAATTGAGGTAAGCTCTCCATTTCGTGACAAGCTACTCATTGTAACTATTATCCCGATCAATACTCCGATCGGAGTAACATGGTACAGCGCAAGTGGAATTTTACAAAATAGATACCAGGTAATATCAGAAAACTCTGCGTTATGCCTAGAAAAAACTGATAGTTCCTCTAAGAACAGTACTATCTCATAAATAAATATTAGTATTACTGTACTTAAAAAAAATATACGTCCAAATTGATCTAGGATATACCGATCTACCAGTTTCAAAAAAAAGTTCCTTATAATTTATTAACAGAAAATAACAATATGATTTTACTTTACTATTATCTAGGTAAGTTAAGAAATTTCACAACCTTTATCTTAATACAAGATAGGTTGCAATACTGTTTTTTGGCTCACAATCGTTAGCACTTTCATCTAGATAGAGTAGCCTTACCTGATCGAATGGTATGCATTGATTGCAACTTAGAAATTCTGTTGCTAAATAGATACTACTATTCTCAATCTTAGTTAAAACGATATCTTTTGAGAGCTCTCCTGTTGGATAGTTAATATTTATAGTGACACTATCTGTTTCAAGATCAGGATCATATAAGGTAATCATGAGATTTGCATTTACCACTCCTTCATCTGGAGAGATAGCTAGAGTTCCTTCAGTGCAACCAGCTCCTGATGAATTATGATCATTTGGTATCCGAAGTTTTATGAGGCTCGTCAATTCTTCATTGGTTGTAATATTTTTCACAGTAACATTAACTGATATTTCGTTAAGATTTTTGTTTATCCCAACTGTAGAATCAATAGTTACATTTACTTCCCCAGTGGCACTATCGAAATCTATATTGAAGCTACTATTATCGCTACTCCACTGTAACAGATCATATTTGCTATACCCTGCAAGATGTAATCTGATTGAGATATCATCAACGGCAATCGTATTAACTTGTGCTGGAGTCAAAGTAAAATCTCTTACTTGAGTAGCTTGTGGATAGTAGGGCGAATCTTTACTTACTTTGTCACCGCAGCCTGAGATGAGAATAACTATTATCAAGATCTGAAGCAGTGATATACAGCTAAACTTTCTGATCAAAATAGAGTAGCTCATACAATCTTTTACCAAAGAAGGGATCCTTTGGCTAGATTTATTATGAGATCTAGTTGCTATCTAACAAGTTAATTAGCGTTGAAGAACTCTTATCTACTTAATCTTATTGCAGTTTTGATCTCATTTAATGTTGAACTCTCATCAATATAAGAAGATCCAATTTTTTTGATAAGTGCAAAACGGAAATTTTTATTTAACACTTTTTTATCATGCTTCATCGCATTGATAAGCCCGTTTTCAGTTAGCGAATGGGGAATTCGGGTAGGAAGCCCTGCCTCATCTAGCAATGCAATAATTCGTTGCAGATCCTTCTCTGACAAGACTTTTTTTATCATTGCAAGTCTAGCTTCGACTGCTATTCCGATAGCAACAGCAATTCCATGTTTATACTTCTTGTAGGAGGTCAAAGATTCGATAGCATGGCCTACTGTATGTCCAAAGTTTAATATTGCCCTTATCCCTTTCTCTTTTTCATCTAGTGCTACAATTTCACCTTTAGTTATAACTGAGCGCTTAACTATGTAAGCAAGTTCAGTTAGCGATAAGGCAAGAATATTCTTGATATTTTCCTCCAAGTAAGCAAAGAGTTTTCTATCACTAATTAGTCCATACTTAATTACCTCTGCAAGCCCTGAAAGGATCTCATCTTTTGCTAATGTATTAAGAACAGTTAGATCACTCAAGACTAAAGATGGTTGGTGAAATGCTCCTATTAGATTTTTCCCTTTTAGATGGTTAATCCCTGTTTTGCCCCCGATTGATGAATCTACCTGTGAAAGGAGGGTGGTTGGAATATTAATATATCTAATTGAACGCATAAATGTTGCAGCTGCAAAACCTCCGATATCACCAATAATTCCACCTCCGAGTGTGATAAGAACTGCATTCCTATCATACTTGGCATTAATCAATCTATCATGAATTTTTGCTAATGAAGAAAAGTTCTTATGCTCTTCTCCATCTCTTATCAATACCGATTTAATCTGAATATTGTTAGCTCGAGCACTATTTAGGAAATCATTCCCTATTAGATTTTTTACTTTTCGATTGGTTACGAGTAAGAATTGATTAGAAAACCTGCTGATCAATTTTAATGAGCTAGCTGCTAAGAGATCCTTCCCAATCCTGACCTTGTAAGAGCCAGACGGAGTATTCAACGATAACTGACAGGTTCTCATATACTTGTTTGAAGAAGTAAAGCTCCCTATTAATCCCCAATAGCAGATGGAAGAATGTATACCTGACCATCAACAGATGCATTAAGAGTAGATGCAGTAATAGTCTCAATCGTATATGCACCACCTTCCACCTCTAGCGACCCTACAAACTTTCCACTGAAACCTGTTCTGGGGAGATTCTCCTCATCCTCCTCATCTTCGGCATCAACAAAACCGCTTAAAAAAATTAGCACATTTCCAAGAGGAGTCCCGTACTCATCCGTTGTGGTAATTATTACTGTAACAGAACCTCCTGAATGTATGGCGCTAGGGGTTATAGTCATTCTTATGCAGATCCCATCATTACCACATACTGGGCCGTAGTGCTCTGCTGAATTTTCATCTACATCGCCACAGCCACTAAGTAGTAGTGAGAAAGAGAAGAATACCAACAACAAAACTAAATTTGAATATTTTTTCAATGTTCTATTCATTATAATATATCTCCTTCTGAAAGACTCCGACCAAGTACTTTTGGAGTAATAAAGATCAGCAACTCATTTATCTCTACTCGGGTAGTTCTCCCTTTAAATAGCAAGCCCAAAATTGGAATATCTGATAGATAAGGTACCCTTGATATAGCTAGAGTCTTTTTGTTAGTAAATAGCCCACCTAATACTACCGTATCACCATCTTTCACAATTACTTCTGTTTGAGCATTCTTAGTCTTGATTGGCGGACCTGCATTAGTAACTTGTGAAAAATCAGGCTCATCCTTGGTTGCAGTAATACTCATTCTTACTAATCCATTTGGTGTGATATGTGGCAACACTTCAAGTCTCAATGTTGCTTTCTTAAATTGTGTTCTGGTTCCTTCTGAAGATACTGTCTGATATGGTACTTCAGAACCAGATTCAATCACAGCACTCTGATTATTTAATGTTGTAATTTTTGGCTTAGAAATTGTCTTACCTTCACCTCTTTTTTCCATCGCAAGTATTTTGGCATCTAGCAGTGCGGTACCATTAATATGACCTAATGTTAGCCCTAATGAGCCAGTCGGGGCAATTGATAAAGATGATGAAGTATCTATTCCAAGACCACCTAAGCCTTGGTTTGGACCTCCAGAGCTAATACCACCAAATAATCCAACTGTATGAGGGAATGCAGAATCTACTCGTTGAGTATATGCACCACCCCATTGAACTCCGATCCCTTTGTCATTATCCCTAGTAATCTCGACTATGCGAGATTCAATCTGAACCTGCTTCTCCTCTTGATCTAGTTTATTTATTAACTTGATCATCTCCACGATTCGAGCACGAGTATCTTTTATTATAAGAGAGTTTGTCCTTGTATTTACATCAACAGACCCGCGGGCGCTTTTTAATGTTTGCAGATTTTCTTTCATACTTTCTGCTGCTTCAAAGTTGACTGTTATTACCTGAGTCACTAGTGGTGAAATTTTCTTGTCCGTCTCTAACAACCTTTCGGTAGCTTCTTTCTCCTTTTGCACCTCTTCTCTTGTTGCAACACGAATAATACCTCCATTGCGAATCATATCTAGGCCGTTATTTCGAAGAATAACATCTAAGGCCTGGTCCCATGGAACATTATTAAGCTTCATTGTTACTGTACCTCGTACTGATTCAGAGGTTATAATATTTACTCCTGATACATCTGCTAATATTCGTAATATATTTTGAATTTCTGCACGTTGAAAATCTAACGATATAGGAATACCTTCAAAGTTTTGCTCATCATCAATTAGGGGTGTATCATCTGTTTTTAAAAATTCATCATTCGGTACTTCACTTGCCAGTGCTAATGCAGCTTCTTCGCCTATATCAAAATATACTTTATTATCTTTGCTATAGAGGTGGTAAAGCTCAATCTTCTCAATGTTAATTAAGACCTTTGCTATTGGACGGCGCCCTGTCGTATGTTGAAATGCTATCACATTCTCCACATTCGAGTTCTCTAGATTGACATTGATAAGCTTTTCTTGGCTTTTAGTAATAACACTATTTGGAAAATCAATACTGTAACGTTTAATATTATTTCGCTTTATTAGTTTAAACTTTGGATTATCCCTATCTGTGGTTACGATTACTCTCCCTACTTTGCCTATCTGTTGGAATGTTATATTGGTTAAGATCGTCTGATTTTTATACTTTTCGATTATCAGTTCCTCTTCTGTTCCTTGACTTTCCTCCTTACCTCCTCCAGCTGCAGTAGCAGCTAATGAATCAAATCCTAAACCTTTCTCTTCAACTATCAGAGGCTCATAAAGCGAAGGGGATTTCCCATCTAGCGCACTAATAACAACAGTAAAACGGTTTGAATCTCTACTATTAACCAGAAACTGAGCTTCATCTTTCAACTGAATCTCTACTCTAGATCCGCCAGTTGTTTTAAAGGTGAGTGGGGTTATGAACTCTACTAATTCATCATCTAGTTTGATTGGGTCAAGATAATCACCAAATTCTACCTTATTGATATCTATTACAATACGTCGAGGCTCCTCTAATTTAAACGCAGAGTAGGTCAGTGGATTATCAGCTTCAAGGGTGACCACGACATAATCATTTGACCTAAAAGCAGATAGCTCCGTAATTACTGTCTCCTCCGCTTCTACTGCTGTGAGTGGAATAACGGTCTGCTTCGTTGCACATGATGTCAACATAAGGATGAAGCTTAATACAAATTTTAATAACAACTTTTCAATGTTCATGACAAAACAAGCCTCCTAAGGTCTTAATTCTAGCTTTCGGGTGACATCTAAAAAAGCATCAGGATCAGGACCTGGTTTCTTTACAAGTTCTCTTATTAGCATACTATCAGATTCAACCTCCTGTACTAGACCACAATTCTTACCTAAATACATTCCTCTTCTTACTGTAAAACCTTTCCCATCAGGGGTTTCAATCAATGCTAGGTAGCCTAATCGGCTATCTAGGACACCAGTTAATTTTAGTAATGCAAGATCGAAAGACTCAAGCAATCCACGTGGTCGATCAGGTTCGCATACCTTTGCCTGCGGACCTGCAGGACCTGCTTCAATTAAAGCTTGAAATGGATCACGTTTGCCTGCTGGGTTATATTTTACTCCAGGTTTCATTGCAAGCAAATCTTCAGCTTCTTTCTGGCGTTCCTCTAGCGAGCTTACACCTAGTTCAGCTTCTTGGTCATCGTCTACATCGTCAGGTAATTCATCATCACCAGCATCAACATCTTTCGTAGCTACCTGCTCATAGACAACCTCTAATCCTCGTAGATATTTATCGCGCGGACTAAGAGCGACTAATTGCCACAACTCTTCACTGGCTGGATGACGAACCCACTGTTCTTGCTGGAGCAATGATTTTATCACTCCTAATTTTTCAACCTCAATTCGCCGTTTATAATTAATCATTGCAAGATCTCCTTCAATCGAGATATCCAATAATTGAATTTGATACTTATCTCTTTTCTCGAGAAGCTTTTTTAGCAGATCTTGACGCTTGATTTTTGAATCTTTAAATGATGAGGCTATATATTTGTTGATCTCACTCTGATTGCCTTGGTCCACTGCACGATGGAAACTCTGCACAGAAGTTGATACATGTTCCATCTGATCTACCAAGAAGTATTCTATGAGAGTGCCACCATAATAAATAAAACCAGCATAGGCTGCTCCTAAGAGTAAAACTATTACTAGCAAGATTCGAACTATCATATTCTACCTAACTCGCAGTATATTAAACCATTGACCATTTTAGTTACCTTTGTCACTCGTCTTTTCCAGATCTTCAACACTGGTGGGACCTGTGTATCTATAGGTTATAGCTTGACAATCTAAAATTATTCCTTGATAGGCTCCTTGTTTGCCTGAGCTTGCTTTTGTCTTCATCTTTATATTTTTAATTGTCACTATTCTTGGAATTCTTGAGATCTCATCCAAAAATGAGACAATCTGGTGGTACCCACCATAAACAGAAAGGGAGATTGGAACCTCTGCATAAAACTCTTTGAGGCTCTCCTTACCTGGAACAAACGATGCAAACTCAAGTCCGAACCTCAATCCCATATTTGAGATCTGTTCAAGCAGATCTGGAATCTCTTTTTCTGTAGGGAGCTGTTGCTTGGAGATTGCTAGTCCCTCTTCTAATTTTGTTACATGAGCTTCTAGCTCCACACGTTTCGCAATATGCGTCTTATTCTCTACGATCTTACGCTTCATATCAGCCAAGTTGGTATTCAATACTGAAATCTCTTCATTTGAACCTTGAACCAATAGAAAATATAATGCAGCAGCAACCAACAGAGAAACAGAGAGCAAAATCAATGTCAACATATTAGACTTGATCGGATAGAGTTTCTCGTATGGGATACTCTCAAGCAGTTTATCTATATTCATGTTCTATCTAATTCTCATCGCCATTTATTTCTTGTTTTTTGCTTCAGCTTCAGCTTTTAATTTTGCTGCTTCGTCGGCTAGCTTTTTCCCTAGCATAGTCCAGAGGCTGATATTAAATTTATTCAAAGATGTTTCAGCTATATTTTCTTGTTTAATATTAAGAAGATTAACACCTATAAATTGATCAGACTCTTCTAGGTTTTTCATAAACTTTGCAACCGATGGATTTGTAAATGAGTATCCTTGTAATGATAACTGCCCATCAACATCATCAATATTGGTTAGCCAGATTTCTTTTGGGAGCATCACATTAATTGTATCTAGTACGATAGTTGGTCCAGCCTTCAATAGGAGTAATTTTTCTATAGCATCTTGAATCTGCTCTAATTGAACTCTGTACTCCTCCATCTTCTTAATCTCAGCTCTTATTGCACTCTGTCTTTGAAGCTCCGCTTCTGCCTCTTGAATATCTGAATTCAATGCAGATATATGAAATGATAAAGATTGCCACCAGAAGATCATACCGGTAATCGTTAACAATAAAACAATAGTCGCAAATATAAACTGTTGCTGAATCCTTATACGATCTTTTGCATGCTTATCAGCAAGGAGATTAATTTTTATCATCGTCTCGCCTCAATGCTAGTCCAAGTGCGATTACAGCGGCAGGTGCCATATATTTAAGATAGCTCTCATCAAAAGTACGTCTATTAATCTTTAAATTCTGAAATGGATTTATCACCTCGCAATTTATATTCGTATCGGCCGATATAATTTGCTCAATACCTTCCATCATCGCTCCTCCACCTGCAAGATAGATTCGCTCTATTTTTGCATCGGAGGTTCTAGCAAATAGTTCAAACGTTTTGTTTATCTCACTGGTGAGAGTTCTCAAGCCATCTCTTATATAAGGGGTGACCTCCTCGGCAGTATGCTGATCTTGTAGATGACCTAGCTTATGCATCTCAGCCTCTTTGAAACTCATACCTAACTTCCGTTGAATCAATTCTGATATTACCTGGCTAGCTACATTATTATCTTTTGTATAGCCTGTTACTCCATTTTGAAGAATATTTATATTGGTGACCGTTGCCCCTATGTTTATTAGCGCAACGGTACCAGTGACATCTAATCCGAAAATTGATTGGAACGCATTTTCTAATGCAAAAACATCTAAATCGACGACCATTGGAACAAGTCCGGCTGCTTTAACAGCTTCTGCATACTCTTTGATCACCTCTTTTTTGGCAGCTACTAGTAAAATGTCCATTTGACGATCATCGTTCTGCTTCGTTTTACTACCTGCCTTTGGGATGTCACCTTCAGCACTAACAATCTGAAAGTCAACATTCACTTCATCAATATCAAATGGGATGTACTGTTCAGCTTCTTGCTGGATCGACTCTAGCAAATCATCTTCGCTCATCAGCGGGACAGTGATTTTTCTTATAATAACAGTTGTACTTGGGATCGTAAATACTGTCTGTTTTACATGTTTTGGAATCTTTTCTGCTTTTAAAAGAGATTTTATAGATTCTGTTAATTCTTCAGAATCTTCAATTTCCCCACTTACTACTACACCTGGCTCTAGCTGGGTTAACCCAAAATTTAATAACTCATGACTACCTCGCGCACTACTTCTTAATAGCGCAAGCTTGATAGTATTAGAACCAATATCTAATCCTAAAAATGGGTCACTACCTCCAAATAGAAACATTCAATCCCTCTTTAGTCTTGGCAACTTTATTGTAATCGTTTATCTTTATCAGCTCAGATTGAGCAACTGTAGTCACTAACAGTAATCTTGACATTCTAAGATTTGCCTATTCTATAAAAACAGTTGGACGACTATCTAGCTCTAACTCTAACGCAATTAATATTTTGCGTTTAGTATCTAGCCTACAAAAATGACCTTTCTCAACTCTATCTATGGTTTGCACGGAGAGACCTGTCTTTCGTGCTAACTCAGCTTTACTCATCATTTTTGACTCACGAATTTTGCGCACATTGTTTGGTTTCACTATTTTTTTTTCGCTCACAATTTCTATTCCTTGACACCATTACAATTGATTAGCTACAAGTTATCATCAATTAAATGTATTTGTCAACTTAATTTCATAAATTCTTATTTAATTATGGGATACTTATATAATATTACTATTATATTCACAACGAAATAGAACTATTTGCAATATATTTTCTGCTCCGCTGATTATAATTATTTTGAAAGCTACTGATTGAAAGGGTATAGAGTCTGGTCGATCAGATAGTCAGGCTCTTAAGTGGAAAATCTATATAGCCAGTTAGGGTTTCAACCCCAACAGCTTGGCTAATCAGCAGGTAGTTCTATTAATTTTGCATTCATTTCATTAGAGTCAATGATTGCTAGAGTTGATCTACCTGTTATCCAACCACAGAGCTCACCTGGATTAACTATCAG
>JBLYYQ010000049.1:0-7808 GCA_048550035.1 Nitrospinota bacterium | reverse complement strand
TAAATGATAAGGCTTGTACCCTAAGTTAGATAAAAAAATATTAATTAGAATCAGTCTTAATAAGTGTGGGAGCCACAGAGTAGCTACCATCCCATGATTGGCATCAGCTACACTCTCTGCCTGTTACTGGCAGACGAGCAAATAAGTGTTGAAATATCCAAAAATAAGGGGGAGCATGGTGTTAAATATTGGCATCTGGTTATTTGTAAACAGTTTTAGTCATTATTGTTTTAATAACTTCATTGACTATAAAAAGTGTTGCGATAGCTTTATCACCAATATTAATTAACATTTTGCTTTTACAACTTTACTTTAAGGGGAACATTATGGATGACAAGACAGATGAGAAAGAGAGCTTAATGAATGAGAGTACTAAAGATTTAAAAGATTTAAATGATATAAGTAGGCGTGATCTATTCGGAGGGGCATTTAAAGTTGCAGCAATCGCTGGGGTTGGTGCTGCGACTCTAACTTCTTGCGCTGATGGTAAACAATCATCTCCTACTGCTAGTTCTAGTTCTACGAAATCCAACTTTCATGTCAAACCGGGCGAGCTGGATGAGTATTACGGTTTTTGGAGTGGGGGACAAAGTGGTGAAGTTCGAATATTAGGGCTCCCATCTATGAGAGAGTTGATGCGTATTCCTGTTTTTAATCGCTGTAGTGCGACCGGCTGGGGTAGCACCAATGAGAGTCTAAAAATCTTGAATGAGAATCTTACTCCTGAAGGGAAAGAGTTATCCAAGATGCAAGGAGGTGTTTTTCTGCAAGGTGATGCGCACCATCCGCACCCATCGTTTACTGACGGAACTTACGATGGCAGATATGTATTTATAAATGATAAAGCGAATACTAGAGTTGCCAGAATTCGATGTGATGTTATGCGAGTTGATAAGATGATTCAAATTCCTAATGTACAGGCAATCCATGGTCTTCGCGTCCAAAAGTTTCCACGGACAGGTTATATCTTTGCTAATGGGGAATTTAGAGTACCGATACCTAATGATGGCAGAGACCTGAATGACCCTCCAAAATATCGGTCTATGCTTAGTGCCGTAGATGGGGATAGCATGAAGATGTCATGGCAAGTGATAGTCAACGGTAATCTTGATAATAACGATTGCGATTACGAAGGGAAGTATGTGGTTGCAAGTTGCTACAACTCTGAGAATAGCGTTATCCTTTCAGGCATGATGGAAGCAGAAAGAGATCATGTAGTTGTGATAGATATTAAAGCTGTAGAAAAAGCGGTCAAAGAGGGCAGATTTCAAAATATCGGATCTGCTAAAGATGTTCCGGTCGTAGATGGGACCAAGGATTCTGAGTTTACCCGTTATATCCCGATCCCGAACAGTCCTCATGGTGTCAATACCGCTCCAGATAAAAAACATATTGTCATCAGCGGTAAGTTATCACCAACAGTATCGATCTTGGATTTCAGTAAATTCCCTGATATGTTTGCAGGCAAAATTGAGCCGCGCGATTGTGTTGTCGCAGAACCGCAACTAGGGCTAGGACCACTTCATACGGCGTATGATGGTCGAGGTAACGCCTATACAACCCTCTTTTTGGATAGTCAAGTTGTTAAGTGGAATATCGAAAAAGCTATTCAGGCACATAACGGCGAAAAGGTTGATCCTATCATGCAGAAATTGGATGTGCAGTATCAGCCTGGACATAACCATACATCCATGGGTGAAACCAAGGATGCTGATGGGAAATGGCTTGTTTCGCTCAACAAATTTTCAAAAGATCGTTTCTTAAATACCGGTCCGTTAAAGCCAGAGTGTGAGCAATTGATTGATATATCAGGCGAGAAGATGAAGTTAGTTCATGATAGCCCTACTTTCGCAGAACCGCACGATTGTACTATTGTTCATCGCTCCAAAATTAATCCGGCCCATGTTTGGAACTTGAATGACCCTTACTTCAGCGATCTACATGCAGTTGCTAAAAAAGATGGTGTCGCTTTAGGTCAAGCATCAAAGGTCGTTCGTGATGGGAACAAAGTGAGAGTCTATATGTATAGTATAGCCCCAAGTTTCAGCCTTACTGAATTCAAGGTCAAAAAAGGTGATGAGGTTACGGTTATCATAACTAACATGGATGAAGTAGAGGATCTATGCCACGGCTTCCTCTTAGCAAATCATGGAGTCGGTATGGAGATTCAGCCACAAGCGACTTCATCTATTACTTTCAATGTCCCTCTATCTGGAGTTTATTGGTATTACTGTCAATGGTTTTGTCATGCTCTTCATATGGAGATGAGAGGTAGAATGATAGTTGAAGCTTGATTCTGATTTTATCGGGGATTCACCACTCTACATTTAGATACTGTAGAGTGGTAGCCCTATCTTTTATTCTCTCCTAACCAACTGGGTTTAATGTATAGCTGCAGACGAGTACTTATATTATACCTTAGCTTGATACTTACCCTCTTTTTTTTACTGCCTAGCCAAGGTTTTGCTTCGGCACCTTCGCTAGATTACAAACAATCTTATAGCTTTTCTGAGCTCTTTCCAGCTGCCGATGAATTTAGGGAAGTTAAGAGCAAAAAAAAGATAACTACTGCCTATAAGGATAAAGAGCGTATAGGGTACATCTATGTAACTTCAGATATTGTAGATACGACAGGATACTCAGGTAAGCCGATTAAAATCTTGGTTGGAGTAAAAAATAATGGCGATATAGTTGGTGTCAAAATGATAGAACATCATGAACCTATTATCTTGGCCGGAATTTCTCAATCAAAATTCGATGACTTTATCAAGCAACATGAGAATCTTAATGTCTTTGAAAGCGGCATCTTCTCTGCAGATCAAAGTTCATCTCTCCCTCCTCTAATAAGTAGCGCAACTGTAACGGCAATGATTGTGACCGATACAATTATAAAGTCGGCTCTAAAAGTTATAAAAATTGCCAAGCAAGCAGAAGATGGTATAAAAGTAGACCAACCTAAGGTAGTCGCAAAAGAGCTAGATACCGATGATTTTGTCAACGCATCATGGGATCGGTTATTAGAAAATGGTGCGATAAGAAGGCTCAATCTAAAGCATGATTATGTTCGAGCTAAGTTTGATGAAATCGCTCCAAACATAAACGACTCATTCGATAGTCTAGAGAGAACCGAAGATGATTTTATCGATCTATATCTAGCTTTAATCAATCCTATATCTATCGGAAAAAATCTACTGGGTGAAGAAGAATATAATTGGCTAATCTCTAAAAAATTAACGAAAGATGACTATGCCATATTAGTTGCGGCTAACGGTGATTTTTCATTTCGAGGATCAGGTTTTGTTCGGGGAAAGATCTTTGATCGAATCAAAGTCACTCAAGCTGAGAACAGCTATACATTTCGTGATCAAGATTATAAGAGAATCGGCAGATTGCTATCTGAGAATTCGCCTGAATTTAAAGAGATTGGGATTTTTGTAATCAATAAAAGTAAAACGCTAGACTCACAGTTTATTCCAACAGATCAGTTCAAATTTCATTTACTTGCTAACAAGAGTATTGGAGCTCTAGAGAGGGTATATACTTCGTTTTCATTTGACTATAAATTACCTGATACTTACCTAGCTGGAAACTCAGATCAATTGCAACCAGATCCTGAACCGTTATGGAAAAAGGTATGGCAAGAACGGGTATTGGATGTCATCTTCCTTTTGTTTATGTTAGCCACGATCTCGGCATTTCTCCTATTTCAAGATTTCTTCGCTAAATATCCAAAACTCTTAGCAAAATTTAAATTCATATTTATGGCCTTTACCCTCTTGTGGCTTGGCTTCTATGTAGAAGCACAACTATCAGTTGTCAATGTTCTGATGTTTGTTAACTCGGTTGCCGGGAATAATGATGCAAGCTTTTTGCTGTATGAACCATTGATATTGATTTTATGGATATTCGTTGGAGTTACTCTCATTTTGTGGGGGAGAGGCATATTCTGTGGCTGGTTATGTCCATTTGGAATCATTCAGGAATTCACTCATGCTGTTGCTAAATTGGTTAAAATTCCAGATATCAAAGTGTCGCTCATCTTGCATGAAAGATTATTGGTACTAAAATATTTGATACTGTTCTTACTTGTAGGAATCTCTTTTTATTCATTTGATCTAGCGGAATTGTTTGCGGAGGTAGAACCGTTTAAGACAACAATATCATTGAAATTTATCAGGAGTTGGGAATACCTGCTCTATGCCATTATTGTTATCGCGATTGGATTACTAATTGAAAGATTCTACTGCCGCTATATTTGTCCACTTGGAGCGGCGCTTGCGATCGTTGGAAAGTTGCAGATGTTTAACTGGTTAAGACGAAGAAAAGAGTGCGGACCAGAGTGTAAAATATGTGAAAAAGAGTGCTCAGTTCAGGCAATAGATAAAAATGGGGCAATAGATAGCAGTGAATGTTTTTACTGTATTGCTTGCCAAGAGACTTTCTATAATGATAATAAATGTCTTCCATTGATCCGGAAATAATAGTAGGATAAGTGGCAAGTTCCTTAACTAAATGTTTAACTGGGGGAGAGGTTATGACGAGCATTAAAAGGATATTATATTTAGCAGTTATTACAACATTCTTTCTTTATTCTGTTGAGGCTCTGGCATCGAAACCGACTCCAAAGGAGCCATCTAGTAATGATGTAGGCCATTTTTGTAAGATGATCGTAGTTAACCACACGGGACCTAAGGGACAAATATTCATAGAGGGTGAAAAAGATGTTCTATGGTTTTCAACAATTCGAGATCTTTTTTCTTACATATTACTACCTGAAGAAGTAAAGAGAATATCCGCCATTTATGTAAACGACATGGGGGTTGCTAGCAGCTGGGATGCGCCGGAGGCTGGGAGCTGGGTAGATGCTTATTTAGCACATTATGTAATCGGCAGTCGTAAGAAAGATGGCATGGGTGGTAAATCGATAGTTCCATTTGCATCAAAATCTAAGGCGAAAGAATTTGTGAAAAAGAATGGTGGCAAGGTAGTAGGTTTTTCAGGAATATCTAAAGAAGATATCCTGCACTCAGCTCACTGATAGAGTCGATCTTTATGCAGCATAGATTACGTTGTCTACCATGTACCAGATAGACTAATGAGCATCAGACCTATTTACTGTTTTGTTCTAATCGTAATCTTTGTTCTTAGTTTACGAGCTGAAGCTGATTCTTATCAGAATCTTCAAAAAGTTATCGAGACTGCCAAAGCCGGCACTGTTATCAGGCTACCTTCTGGTACTTATTCAAAAATCATAATTAACAAACCTATCACGATAATCGGTAGTGAAGATACTGTAATTGATGGCGGTTATCAGGGGAATGTAATCACCATCAATGCCTCTAATGTTTCGATAAAAAATTTAACCATCAGAAATTCAGGGAGTGATGTAGCAAAAGAGAATGCTGGGATATATATCTCTGAGGATACTGGTAATACTTTGATCGAGGGTAACAGGTTAGAGGATAATAGTTTTGGAATCTCGTTACATGGAACATCTTCTCCGACCGTTAGAAATAACAGTATTCAGGGGCGAAAAGGAAAACTGATGTCTGATATAGGTGACGGCATCAGGTTGTGGAATGTCACTGGTGGGTTAATAAGTAATAACGAGATCGAGTTTGGGAGAGATGGGATCTTTATTACTATCAGTGAGAGTAACATTTTAGAAAGCAACCGTATGGAAAATTTGCGTTTCGCGATCCACTATATGTATGCCCATAACAATAAAGTGAGCAACAATTACTCTGCCAATAATGATGTAGCCTTTGCACTCATGTTCTCTAATAACCTAGTTATTTCTGGCAACCAGTCATATCAGGACAGATCGTATGGTATCATGCTAAACTATGTAAACAATTCCAGCATCACTGATAACATGACCATCGAGAACAAGGATAAATGCCTATTTGTTTACAATTCATCCAAGAATGTAATAAGAGGTAATCACTTTAAGAAGTGCAACATCGGGATTCACTATACGGCAGGATCGTATGACAATCTTCTCTATGAAAACAATTTTATTGATAACTATATACAAGTAAAATATGTTGGGACCAGATACAACGAGTGGTCGCATGGCAAAGTTGGAAACTACTGGAGTGACAATATATCTTCTGACTTAAATGGAGATAGTATTGCCGATATTACTTATCGACCTAATAACATTGCTGATAAAATAATGTGGAAATATCCGGAAGCAAAGTTACTCTTTTCCAGTCCGGCATTGCAACTATTAAGGAGAGCGCAGGCTCTGTTTCCCAACCTCTACCCTGGTGGAGTAGTAGATAGCTATCCTCTGATGCAACAGGTGGAAAAGGGTACAAAGTCATGAAACATACCATCACCGTTGCCTTCAAAGAATTTAAAGATGCCACACGTAATTATTGGGTTTTATCCTCAGTATCACTATTGGTCATACTTTCTGTTTCAGTGATGCTACTAGGTAGCGCTCCAGTAGGGGAGGTGAAGTCAACAAGCTTTATGATTACAATCGTGAGCCTATCTAATCTGACGATCTATTTTGTTCCCTTAATAGCACTACTGTTATCGCACGGATCTTTTATCGCTGAATTTGAACAAAAAACAATCCACCTCCTGTTGACCCACCCGATATCTTACTTAGATATTCTGCTAGGCAAATTCTTCGCCCATACTTTAGTTGTCGCAATCGCAATAATAATCGGATATGGACCGGTAGGGATTAATGGTCTAATGAATGGTGAGCTAGAGAACTTTTCGCATTTTCTATATCTAATATTAAGCTCTATCCTTTTGGGTACAACATTTATTTCTATAGCTTACATGATCAGCTTGTTTGTGAAAGAGCACTCTACGGCCGCCGGTATGTCAGTAATCGTCTGGGTCTTTTTTGTAATAATATATGACATGATCTTGTTAGGGTTGGCTATTTTGGGAACTTTAAATAAAAAAATATTCTTCTCGTTATTCTTTATGAATCCGGCAGATATTCATCGGATGATAAATCTGATAGATGCCGGAAATGATATTAGTAAAATATCAGGCATAATGGACTCTTTAGATAATCTGTTTGTAGGTAGGGGGGTTTTGTTTATAAGTCTGCTGCTCTGGACCATTATTCCTTTAGTATGTTCATACTTTATGTTAAAGAGGCATGCAGTTTAGGCGTTGACAGGGTCGGTCTGTTTGATATCTTTTCTCTTCATAACGATTTAGCTTAAATGGAAGGCGATCTATACTATCAAAATTTTACTACTCTAATTTTTCATCCATTTCCAATTTAAATATGAAATAAGTTCTAATGTTGCATTTAGAAAGTAATTAACTCAACAATTTTGGATAATATTTTTTTGATGACTAGAGTTTGCGATCATTTATTTTTCAGAGGTTAAATTATGTTATTATTCAACCTATGATTTAAAGGGGCCGTAGCTCAATTGGGAGAGCGCAGCGTTCGCAATGCTGAGGCAACGGGTTCGAATCCCGTCGGCTCCACCATTCTAAAGTGGGAAATAAAGAAGGCTGAGGAGTGAAAATAACAGTTAATTATACTATTATCCACTCAATAGACCATGTTGGGTATGCGAAATGGTATGAAAGATCGTTACCCTGCAATGGATAAACTTGTCGCCTTAATTGATAGCCGAACACATTACCTTACAACACTAATCGAAAAAGAGAATATACAAGAAAAGGCAATACTAGATCTCTTTAACTTTTGTGACATTCGCCGCAGCAGTAATAACATCCGTCTATCTTCCAACCAGGATGTCATTTTTTAGCTTCTCTAACCGCAGGCCTACAGTGATTATACTGTCCTAAGTATTCCC
>JBLYYQ010000048.1:0-15881 GCA_048550035.1 Nitrospinota bacterium | reverse complement strand
TGCGGATGACTATTTAAGTGCAACCGAGTATGAGAAAGCTAAGATGGTTATCGATAAAGCAATTACTATGTTCGGTGAAGAGCTCCTCTTATTGAAACAGAAACGGGCGATAAGCTTTAAGCTAAATCAGATAGAAACTGCTCTTTATTTAACTAAAAAGATCATAAAAAAGGTTAATAAAACGGAAGTTTTAGATGAAAAATCTTTACTTACTAACCTACTTTTCAACAGAGCAACAACAAAATTCGAATCAGGATTAAATCATGAAGCTGATCTCATTTTAAATGAGATAATCGACCTGAACCCTATATTTGAGCCTGCATATATGCTCAAATATAAGATAGAGCTAGGAGAGGATAGTTCTAAATCGACTATCGCTAAAAGTATAAAGCGTTCATTGCGAAACGGTGTTATTGGTCCTTCACTTTTCCATTTAAGTAATGCGACACCAGATAATATTGATTGGCTGATAAATAAGATAGATAGTTATCTGACAGAGAGGGTAGATAGCTCTATCATTCTGATTTACAAAGGAATTGCGTTGATTGAAAATGGTAGATCGTCTGAAGGTCGACTACTGTTGGAGGGAGCAAAAGAGAATGTTGGAGGGATGATGCTCTCAAACTTGCTACTAGCCACTGCCAACTTGCATGAGCATAATTTGGAGATTGCTAACGAATTTCTAGCTAAAGCGATAGTTAATATCAAATCGGAAGCTTCATTATATATCTGTCAAAACTGTTCTTATGAGGAGGCGAGCTACAATTTCAGATGTAGTTCTTGTCAACATTTAAATAGTTTTGTTCCTAAACGGAACTATCTTTAGCTAAGAATCAGTTTTCCATGATCGCGACTATTTTCGATAAAGATCTTATTATTATTTAATCCGGCAACAATTGAGCCTGCAAAGAAGAGATTTTTTACCGAACTTTCTAAAGTCTCTTTATTCAGAGTTGGAGCTAAAGTTTTAGGATCATAATCGGCCCCTGCGGTTTCTATAAATTTGATATCTGGTCGGTAGCCGGTAAGAGCAAATAGGAAATCATTTTTGATCGAAAACTGCTCTTTAGTCTTAACATTTTGCAACTCAAGTGAGGTAGCATTGATTTTGGTAAGTTCAGTATTGAAAAAAGTTTTAATATCATTATTCTCAATTTTTTTGTCAATATCTGGGACGATCCAATACTTAACGGATGAAGATAATGTAGCGTGTCTGTAGATTAAAGTTACCTTAACTTTTGCTCTAGAGAATGCAAGAGCAGCTTCAACGGCCGAGTTTTTACCACCTACGATAGCAACCTCTGATCCAACATAAGGGTGTGCTTCGTGATAATAATGAGAAACCTTCTCAAGCTCTTCACCTTCAATATTTAACATGTTTGGATTATCATAATAACCTGTTGCTATAATGACTTTTGCAGCTTGCAATTTTACCGGTTCTCTTAAGTGAGTTAGCCCATCTAGGTTAAAGATAGATTCCTTTTTGGTAATTGAGTTAATCTTAGTATATGGTTTAAAATTTAGGTTATAATGGTCTGCAACTTGACGGTAATAGCTTAAAGTTTCGATTCTAGAAGGTCGAAATGAGTTGCTAACAAAGAGGATATCGCCAATTGACAAAAGATCTGGGGTAGAAAAGAATGTCATATCAGGCGAGAAGCGGTAAATAGAGTCGACAAGCCCTCCTTTATCGACAAGGAGATAGCTAAGATTGTTCTTAACAGCCTCAATAGCACAACTGAGTCCAGCAGGGCCAGCACCAATAATTACGACATCATAAATCATAGGATATCCTTAGAGTTAAAATTTATACCAAAATTAAGTAAGTAGCAGTTTAGCAGTGGTTGGTCAATTTTGAAATATGATTTTTGATGTTATACTGAGCAAGATTAAAAAAAGTGGAGTTTAAAAAGTGAGCGAATATCTATTAGAGATAGGTTCAGAAGAATTACCATCGGATTATATAGAAGGAGCCAAGGAGTCACTTAAGGTGCAATTTGAGCAGTTACTTCAAGAGTCACAATTAAGATATCAGAGCATTCAAAGTTATGCGACGCCAAGGCGACTAATACTTTTTGTTAAAGGTTTAGAGAAGCAGACAAAAAAAAGTGAAGTTATAGTTACAGGTCCTCCAAGATCACGGGGTCAAAATAAAGATGGCAGCTATACTAAAGCGGC
Source organism: Nitrospinota bacterium (assembly GCA_048550035.1). Classification (GTDB taxonomy): domain Bacteria; phylum Nitrospinota_A; class UBA7883; order UBA7883; family JBLYYQ01; genus JBLYYQ01. The sequence goes on along the minus strand of JBLYYQ010000048.1, from coordinate 13,703 downwards.
AGACGGGTTTGCAAAATCGAAAGGATTGCTCGTTGATGATCTAGAAATTATAGATAAAAATGGAGTAGAATTTCTTGGAGCAAAGATTACGATTAATCCTAAGAATAGCGTTGAGATCATCCGTTCAGAGGTAGAGCGACTAGTTCTTGGGATTGGATTTGCTAAAACTATGGTTTGGGGTGATACATGTTATAGATATCCTCGTCCAATAAAGTGGGTTCTTTCTCTTTTTGATTCTAAAGAATGCAAGGTGAGTATTGCCGGAATAAAATCGTCAAACAGAAGCTACGGTCATCGATTTTTAACAGTAGGCTCGATTAATGTCGATTCAATTGATGATTATATCTCAAAGACCAGATCTGGGTACCTGTTAATTGATGCTATCGAGAGGCAAGAGCGGATAATAGAAGAAGCAAGGAGGTTAGCCGACCTTCATAACGCAACGGTGGTAGAGGATCAATCATTACTAGAGACGGTAAGCTATCTTACAGAATGGCCAATTCCACTAATAGGTAAGTTTGATGAAAAATATCTAAAATTGCCTGACGAGGTGTTGATCTTGTTGATGAAGAAGCATCAGAAGATGTTTGGATTAAGAGATCTTGAAGGGAGATTAATAAACAGATTTATAACAATTGCAAATACGATTGTGACAGATGAAGCTGTTGTGATTCGTGGCTATGAGCGGGTATTGAAGGCAAGGTTAGAAGATGCGAAATTTTTCTATCAGGAGGATATGAAGGTCTCGCTAAAAGATTTTGCGAAACGTCAAGATAAGGTTACCTATCACAAGAAGTTAGGGACAGTACAAGAGAAGGTAACTCGAGTTGGGAAGTTGGCGACGGTTATAGCCAAGATTGTAGATAAGAAGAAGGTTGGGCTAGTAACAGAGGCGGCAAAGATATATAAAGCAGATTTAGAAAGTTTGATGGTCTTTGAATTTCCAGAGCTACAAGGGGCGATTGGGAGAAGATATGCGTTAGATCAAGGGATGGATAGCGAAGTTGCAGATGCTATTTTTGAAAGTTACCTACCTCGCTTTGCATCTGACGATCTACCGAAGAGTAAGACAGGAGTGATCTTAGCACTGGCCGATAAGATAGAGAGTTTGACCGGCTGCTTCATGGCAGGATTAATCCCGACAGCCAGTCAAGATCCATTTGCACTACGAAGGACAGCAATAGGAATTATCCAGATTATAATTGATTCAGAATTGACTCTCTCCATTTCAGATTTAATACAAGAGGCTCAACGAGAACTCGCTAAGCTTCCCCTCTCTTTTGATATTGAAAAGGTCCGATCTATAATTATAAAGTTTATTCATGGTCGCCTGCAATCAGATCTTCTTAAAAAAGGTGAAGGTAAAGATATAATAGATTCGATATTTGCGATTCGAAACGATGATATATTAGATATAAGTCACCGCTTTAATGCGATGATAAAGTTGCAGCAAACCAGTTTTTATCAACCACTAGTAATTACATTCAAGCGTGTCTCAAATATTGCAAAATCTGGTAGTGAAGCGAAGGTTGATCCAAAATTATTTGAGAGCAAGTCAGAGAATGTATTGTATGAAAAAATAGTTGAAAGTAAGAAAGAGCTTGCAAAGTTATTAGCTGATAAGAACTATTTTGCATACTTAGAAGAGGTTTCGAAACTTAGGGGATATGTAGATACCTTTTTTGATGAGACATTAGTAATGGTTCCTGATATCAAATTAAGAGAGAACCGTCTTGCGCTATTAGGTGAGCTACTTAAGATGTTGTTAGAGGTTGCAGATTTTTCAAGAATAAATATATAAACGATACAGACCAAGAAAATCTTCCAAAGGAGAATGTATGAGATCAAAAAGAATCTATTACTTTAGCAAAGGGAAAGCAGATGGATCTGCCAAGATGAAAAACCTGCTAGGTGGCAAGGGAGCAAATCTAGCAGAGCTATGTAACTTGAATATATCAACTCCAGCAGGCTTCACAATTACAACAAAATGCTCAGTTGAATATTATGAGAAGGGATCGATCTTGCCGGTCGGTTTAAAAGAAGAGATTCAAAAGAACCTAAGGCGCTTAGAGAAAGATATGGATAAGGAGTTAGGCTCCTCAGTTAATCCATTACTACTTTCTGTTCGATCAGGATCAAGGGCATCGATGCCTGGGATGATGGATACGGTGTTGAATCTTGGACTGAATGATAAGACGGTTGAAGCGCTAGCAGCCTCAAGTGGTAATCGAGCATTTGCGTTAGATTCGTACCGAAGGTTTATAACGATGTTTAGTGATGTAGCCCTTGGTGTTAAGCGTTCAAAGTTTGAGAAGCTATTAGATAAACAGAAGCAGAAGAGGAAGATCAATCTAGATAGCGAGCTTACGGTAGAGGATTTAGAGGAGCTAATATCAAAATATAAGAAAGTGGTAGAGAAATCAACAGGGAAAAAATTCCCAGCCGATCCAATTCAGCAGTTGATCATGGCGGTTAAGGCGGTATTTAATTCATGGCAAAACCCACGGGCAATTGAATATCGTAAGATGTATAATATTCCGGTCGAGTGGGGTACGGCAGTAAATGTGCAATCGATGGTTTTTGGGAACTTAGGTTCAAACAGCGGAACAGGAGTTGCATTTACGAGAGATCCATCTAGTGGCAAAAATATTTTCTTTGGCGAGTTTTTATTTAATGCTCAAGGCGAAGATGTAGTAGCAGGAATCAGAACACCACTATCGCTAAGCAAGATGGGTCGTAAGTTGCCATTAGTCAAAAAAGAGCTAGATGCGATATATAAGATGCTAGAGAAACATTATAAAGACATGCTCGACATAGAATTCACAGTTGAAGCTGGGAAACTTTATATACTGCAATGCAGAGTAGGTAAAAGGACATGTGAAGCTGCAATTAAGATAGCGGTTGATCTGGTAAAAGAGAAACTGATAGGGACGAACGAAGCATTGCAACGGATAGATCCAATGCAGTTAGATCAGCTTTTACATAAACGGGTAGATCCTGCTGCAGCGATTGATTTGTTAACTAGAGGATTGCCAGCTTCACCAGGTGCAGGAGTAGGTAAGGTGGTATTTAGTTCAGAAGAGGCGGTAGCTAAAGCTAGCAAAAACGAGGCCGTAATTCTAGTAAGGCATGAGACAAGTCCTGACGACATAGGTGGAATGAATGCGGCTAGGGGCATCCTAACCTCAACAGGTGGAATGACATCCCACGCTGCGGTCGTAGCTAGAGGGATGGGTCGATGTTGCGTTGCAGGGGCAGAAGCGGTCCATATCAGCGAAGACCAGACTCATTTCATGGTGGGAAAGCAAAGGGTAAATGCTAACGACTGGATAACATTAGACGGAACAACAGGTAAGGTACTATTAGGGAAGGCGAAGCTTATTGAGCCTAAACTTTTTAAAGAGTATGAGAAGTTTATGAGCTGGGCAGATAAAGCAAGAACACTTAAAGTCAGAGCCAATGGTGATACGGAAGTTGATGCAAAGCGAGCGATTGATTTTAAAGCAGAAGGTATTGGACTATGCCGTACTGAACATATGTTTTTTGAAGGCAAGAGGATAGTGACAGTTCGGGAGATGATATTGGCAAAAGATGTTTCGATGCGAAGAAAGGCATTAGCAAAACTTGCACCAATGCAAAAGAATGATTTTAAATTAATACTAAAAGCGATCAGTCCATATCCTGTGACGATCAGACTTCTAGATCCGCCATTACATGAATTTTTACCAAAGCGAGAAGATGAATTCAAGGAGTTATCAGATCGGCTAAAAATTTCTGTCGCAAAGTTAAAAGAGAAGGTCGATTCATTATATGAGTTTAATCCTATGTTAGGTCATCGAGGCTGCCGTCTTGGGATAACATTTCCTGAAATATATCAGATGCAAGCCAGGGCAATTTTTGAAGCGACAGGTGAGCTATTAAAATCTAAGATCAAGGTTCAACCTGAGATTATGATTCCATTAGTTGGGATTGATAAAGAGTTGATCTTGTTAAGAGAAAAGATAGTAGAGGTTAAGAAGGAGGTAGAGTCAGAGATAAAGTTAAAGATGAAGATACCAATTGGGACAATGATTGAGCTACCTCGGGCAGCATTAGATGCAGATAAGATTGCAAGTCATGCCGATTTTTTCTCATTTGGAACAAACGATTTAACGCAGACAACGTTTGGTTTTTCACGCGACGATAGTGGCCGATTCTTACCGGAATATTTAGAGCAAGGGCTCCTTGATACTGACCCATTTGTTTCAATAGATCAATCTGGGGTAGGAGAGCTGATAAAGATTGGGGTAAAGAAAGGAAAATCAACTAATAAGAGTTTAAAGGTCGGCATTTGCGGCGAGCATGGAGGAGACCCAGCGTCAATACTCTTTTGCCATGCAAATAAGCTAGATTATGTATCTTGTTCACCATACCGCCTCCCGATTGCAAGGCTAGCTGCAGCGCAGGCAGCCTTAAATGATAAAAAGAGCAGATGAAGGATTTCGAGAACGAATATATGGAGCGAGCTTATGAGCTTGCATTAAAAGGTCAAGGACGAGTATCGCCTAATCCTGCGGTCGGAGCTCTGATAGTCAAGAATAACAAAATCATAGGAGAAGGTTATCATAAAAAATTTGGATCTAACCATGCTGAGGTTGAAGCATTACGAAATTGCAAAGTCTCACCTGAAGATTCAACTCTCTATATAACTTTAGAACCTTGTAACCACCATGGATTAACAGCACCTTGTGTTACTCAAATTGTAAAGTCAAAAATTAGCCGGGTGGTTATAGGGCAGCGAGATTATTCAGTTAAAGAAAATCTTAAAGGGGCAGTTGCGTTAAGACAGGCTAAGATAAAGGTCGAATTTGTCACAGGAGAAATGAAAGAGCAGTGCCACTATCTAGTTGCCGACTTTCATAAGTTTCAAAAGGAGAGAAAGCCATGGGTAATATTAAAATTTGCCCAATCGATAGATGGTAAAGTCAGGAGCAATTCAGGAGATTCAGAATGGATCACATCGCCGAAGCTTCGACGGATAGGACATAACTATAGAAGAAGTGTCGATGCTATTTTAGTCGGCTCTAATACTGTTAAGATTGATGATCCACTACTGACGGCACGCTTTGGTCCTAAGCATGACAATCTTATTCGTCTGATTGTAGATTCAAAACTTGCAATTAGTAGCAAGTCCCAAATCAGCTTAACCGCTAAGAAGTATAAGACGATAATATTCACAGTTGAAGCACCCCTTTCTAGAAAGGCGAAGCGACTCAAAGATAAAGGGATCGAGATTGTTCAGGCCAGAGGGAGTGATGGGAAGGTGAATCTTCATAAACTTTTAGACGAGTTAGGATCTAGAGGTGTGATGCGTCTCTTAGTAGAAGGAGGACCAAAAATTTCAACCTCCTTTTTTGATGCTAAGTTGATGGATCAACTCCTTTTTTTCATATCGCCAAAAGTGATTGGAGGGAGGCATAGTTCGATTGCAGGCAGAGGTGTAGATTCAATGGATGAGGTTATCAATATGAGTTCTAAATCTATTGAGGTTGTTGATGATGAAATTGTTGTTAATGGATTTATTTGATCTATGTTTACAGGGATAATAGAGCAGATTGCAACAGTTAAAGAGCTGAATAAAAAAGGGGCTGATCTCACTATTGGAATTACTCTTGCTACTTCATTTGCAAGTAGCTGTCAGGTTGGAGATAGCATTGCATTAAATGGTGTCTGCTTAACAGTTGTCCGCCAATCAGGGATGGATCTATTCTTTGATATTTCGAGCGAATCGTTATCTAAGACAACTTTTAAGGATCTAAAAATTGGTAAAAAATTAAACTTAGAACAGGCCATTTTACCGACTACGAGGTTAGGGGGTCACATTGTAACAGGGCATGTTGATGAAATTGGAACTATCAGCAATCTTAAGAAAGAATCAAATAGTCATATCTTAGAGATCACCTTAAGCTTAGAAAATATGAAATATATAGTTAGCAAAGGATCTATAGCAGTTGATGGGATTAGCTTAACAGTTGCCAAGAAGATGGATAATAAGATTGAAGTTGCTATTATACCGCATAGCTATAGTGCAACCACGCTGCAGTTTAAAAAAAGTGGGTCACTATTAAACATTGAATATGATATTATAGGTAAATATGTTGAGAATTTCAGCAGAAAAGAGAGTAGTCTATCGGATAGCAAAATAGACATGGAGTTTCTAAAATTGAATAGATTTCTATCATTATAGCTATACGAAGCGACTTGATCTTAATAACCTATTATTTTTCCTATGTTAAGGATAGAAGATGAATGTAAAAGAGTTATCAGCTAACAGAGAGTTTAGTCCAATAGAAGATGCAGTCAAAGATCTTCTAGCAGGGAAGATGCTCATACTAGTAGATGATGAAGATAGAGAAAATGAGGGCGATATAATAATCGCAGCGGAGAAAGTAACACCTGAAATAATTAACTTTATGGCAACCGAAGCGCGAGGGTTGATCTGTCTTGCGTTGACCGCTCAACAGTGTGACCAGCTACAGTTACCATTAATGGTAGAAGATAACACCTCCAGCTTTCAGACCGGCTTTACAGTTTCAATTGAAGCAAAACATGGAGTAACGACCGGTATAAGTGTCCATGATAGGGCAACAACTATATTGGCTGCAATAGCTGATGATGCAAAGCCAACTGATTTAGCAAGGCCTGGTCATATATTTCCTTTAAGATCAAGAGAGGGAGGTACTTTAGTTCGTGTAGGTCAGACTGAAGGGTCAGTCGATCTTTGTAAAATAGCAGGATTGAAGCCATCAGCCGTGCTTTGTGAAATTATGAATAAAGATGGTACGATGGCTAGGGCCGATGCATTGAAGGAGTTTGCTGCAAAACATCAAATTAGAATTATTACTGTTAAAGATATAGTTAAATATAGATTACGAAACGAATCGTTAGTAAAGCGATCGGCTGAGACAATTTTACCAACAAAGCATGGTAAATTTAACTTTATTGTGTACGAAGATCTGATCGGTGGTACTAAGCCGCTTGCTCTTTATCTAGGTGATATAGCAGATGGCTCACCTGTTTTGACCCGTGTTCATTCTCAATGTGTGACGGGCGACCTTTTTGGTTCATTACGTTGCGATTGTGGAGAGCAGATGGATAGAGCGTTAAGCATGATTGCAGCTAATAAGCAAGGGGTACTGATATATCTTATGCAAGAAGGGAGAGGAATTGGCTTAGTTAACAAGATCAAGGCATACAATTTGCAAGATGGAGGATTAGATACAGTAGAGGCTAATCATACTCTCGGATTTGAGACAGATCTTAGAGATTATGGTATTGGTGCTCAGCTATTAAGAGATTTAAAAGTGAGGAAGTTAAGGTTGCTAACGAATAATCCTCGGAAGGTTGTCGGACTAGATGGATACGGGATTGAGATTAAAGAGCGAGTTCCATTAATTTGTAATCTGACTGACGATAATAGTCGCTATTTATCTACCAAGCAGTCAAAGCTAGGCCACCTTATGGATATAAAAGATAGATCAGGTTAAATAAAGGGATTGATATGAAAGAGATTTATGAGGGTGATTTAAATGGTTCATCACTAAAAGTAGCAATTGTGGTAAGTAGATTTAACTCATTCTTAACAGAGAAACTACTCGAAGGAGCGTTAGATTGTTTACTGCGCCACACTGTTAACGAAAAGAATATCATGATTGTTAAAAGTCCAGGTGCGTTTGAACTACCTTTGATTGCAGATAAGATTGCCAAACAGAAGAAGGTCGATGCAATAATAGCACTTGGAGTAATAATAAGGGGTGCGACGCCTCATTTTGATTATGTAGCAGCTGAGTGTAGCAAAGGGCTTGCAAATGTAATGATGGATAATGGAATTGCTCTTACATTTGGAGTGGTAACCGCCGACAATTTAGAGCAAGCAATAGAGAGATCAGGCTCAAAGATGGGTAACAAAGGGTTTGATGCAGCTCTTGCTGCAATCGAGATGAGTAACCTCTTAAAAAAGCTAGTCTAGATAGGTGAGCTCACGGCGCAAAACAAGAGAATCTATTATTGCCATGCTCTACCAACTTGATATGGTTAATAATCTATCAGGATCTGAGATTGAGTTTGAAGAATCTGAGAGCGAAGAGGTCAAAATTACGGTAGAGGCGATCTGTCAAAATTTGGTAAAAATTGATACTGTAATTAATCAGACAATGGTTAAGAAGGAATTAAGCGAATTAGCCGTTATGGAGCGTGCAATATTGAGAATGGGAGCCTTTGAGTTACTAATTACAAAGAGCACGCCATATCAGATTGTGATTAATGAAGCAATTGAAATAGCAAAGAGATATTCTGATCCAAAATCAGCCCCATTGATTAATAGAGTTCTAGATGCTATTTGGAAAGAGTCTGGGAACAAGCCCCAGATTACTGAACAAAAGGAGAGTTGAAATGAAATATGCTCTTTTTTCAGACATCCATTCGAATTTAGAAGCATTTGAGTCAGTTTTAAAAGATATCAGTAGATATAATGTTGATAAACGGATATTCCTTGGGGACATTATAGGGTACGGTCCTAATCCTGCTGAATGTATCGATCTTATGATTGATAGTTGTGACATTATTCTAGCAGGCAACCATGACTGGGCGTTAATTGGTAAAACTCCAGGCGATTATTTTAATAAATTTGCACAAGAGGCATTAGAGTGGACTGCCACGCAGATTCGAGAAGACCAACGGGAGTTTCTAATGACTTTAGTCCCGTCAATGATAGTTGACAATAGATTTCAAATTGCACACTCATCACCTTTTCATCCAGAGGAGTGGCGATATATTTTAAGTTACTTTGAAGCACTTGAAAATTATAACTATATTGATGATCGCCTCTGCTTTATAGGTCATTCTCATCAGCCGTTAGTTGTAAAGTTTTTAGACGATCAGAATTTAGAGGTATTAAGACCAAAGGATATCAAGCTAGAGCCTGAGTATAAATATATTGCCAATATTGGCTCTGTGGGTCAGCCACGCGATTCCATACCAACTGCTTGTTGGGTTCATTTTGATTCAGATAAAAACGAATTAGAGTTTCATCGTGTAGCTTATGATATTGAAGCTGTACAAAAAAAGATCCATGAATGTAACTTAAGCCACTATCTTGCAGAACGATTAGGTTATGGCAGATAGAGTCTATGAATCCAACTGTTACTACCGATAAGTTTTATAAAGAGTTTTTAGCTAGCGACAGCCAAAAACTTCTTAATATCTCAATATTTTGTATCTATGGCGACAATCTGAGCAGGATAAGTAAGATCGGACTTGACTTAAAAAATAGAGTTGTCGATAAAGATTCAGTTCAAAGTTACCATCGAATCCCAAAACTTGCACCACTTAATAGCCAAGGTTCATCTGAAGATATGACTGATCTTTATTCGCTGATTGCTAGATTAAAAAATATCTCTATGTTTGGTGATAAGAGCGTAGCCTATGTAGGTCCATTGGCAAAGATAAGTGATGCTGATGTTGATCTCTTTATTGATTACTTTCAAAATCCAAACAGTGAATCAATTCTGATTTTATCGTTGTTGCTAAGTAAAAAAGAGGAGGCGACTCTAGCTAAAAAGGGATTTTTTGATCATATTTCAAAAGATGGACTTAAGATTAATGCTCATATCCTTTCAAGTAGAAGCGAAATCAAGTTAGCCAAAGATGAGTTAAAAAAGAGAGGAACAAGAATAGATGATGATGCGCTAGAGCATCTTATGAAATTCTGTATGAACGATAGTTTGAGGTTGCAAAATGAGCTAGATAAGTTATCTGGATATGCTGATACAGATCATATCAAACTATCTGATGTTAATGAGCTGACCGGTCAGCATAGCTATGCTAAACTGTTTGATCTAATTGGTGCGGTCAGGAGAAAAGATAGGAGGGCTGCAATTGTGGCATTTGATAATCTTGTTAATCAGAACATGGCATTGCAGATCGTAACCAAAAGCTTGACCTCTGAACTATTACTTATTTTAGCAGTGTTATCAGGTAAAAGTCGTAGATTATCTATTGACCAAATAGCGAGTCAGCTGAAGATACAAAAGTTTATAATTTCTGATATATACCGCAGTAAAGTGCAATGGTCAAAAGATGAGCTTTATTTAGGGCTACAAAGATTGTATAAATTAACTGAAGATTCAATGAAATCAACTATAAATATTAGAGCACTATTTGTAAAGACACTCTCCCAACTTGCCAGTAAGATATGAGGGTTATGATTGGATATATTATGCAAAAGAGACGGAGGATATAACAGGTATGAAAAGTAAAGTGAACTTAAGCGATTTTAGGACAAACTTTTTAGGAAACTCCCCCAACTGGTACAAGAACTGCATCTTACTATTTTTAGTTTTAAACCCGATACTCTTATATACGGTCGGACCATTTGTAACAGGTTGGCTGTTATTGTTAGAGTTCATATTCACATTAGCGATGGCATTAAAATGTTACCCATTGCAACCAGGCGGGCTGCTTGCGATTGAAGCGCTCTTCTTAGGATTAACAACGCCAGAGTCTATATATAATGAGACCTTGACCAACTTTCCTGTGATACTACTTCTGATTTTTATGGTGGCAGGAATCTATTTCATGCAAGATTTCTTACTATTCATATTTACAAATCTTATTGTTAAAGTGAAGAGTAAGATAGTGTTATCACTCCTATTTTGTTCAGTGAGTGCGATATTGTCAGCATTCTTGGATGCACTGACGGTGACCGCAGTCATCATGGCAGCCGGTCTTGGATTTTATACCATCTATGATAAATATAGGTCGACTCAGACTTCAGACGATGACTCTGCAGCCGATTTAGAACAGTTTCGTGCCTATTTACGTAACATTATGATGCATGGTGCGGTTGGTACTGCATTAGGTGGCGCTATGACTTTAGTGGGTGAACCACAAAATTTACTGATAGCTAAGATGCTAGAGTGGGAGTTTCTTGAGTTTTTTATTAGGATGGCACATGTCACTATTCCTGTCTTTATTGCAGGTCATATTACATGTTTTGTAGTTGAGAAATATGCTCTTTTTGGATATGGAGCTCAGCTACCTGATAAGGTTCGAGCCATATTGACAGATCATGTAAAAAATGAGGCAAAAAACAGATCTAACAAGGCAAAGGCCAAACTAATTATTCAAGGTGCAGTATCACTCTATATCGTGATTGCGCTCGGATTGCATGTAGCGGAGGTTGGATTGATTGGACTTTCTGTTATTGTTGCATTGACTGCACTAAATGGTATTATTGAGGAGAGGCAGATCGGTAAAGCATTTGAAGAGTCTCTACCATTCACAGCATTACTAACAGTCTTTTTTGCTATTGTAGCCGTAATCCATGATCAACATCTGTTTAATCCTATAATAGCATTGACACTATCATTAGATGGTGCGGCGTTATTAGCAGGATTCTATGTGGCCTGCGGGATTTTATCTGCCATTAGCGATAATGTATTTGTTGCAACAATCTATATATCAGAAGTGAAGCAGGCATTATTAGATGAAACTATTAGTCAAGAGCAGCTAAATATGATTGCAGTTGCTATCAACACAGGAACAAATCTGCCTAGCGTTGCCACTCCGAATGGGCAGGCTGCATTTTTATTTCTACTGACAAGCTCGATTGCAGCGGTTATAGAGCTTTCATATCTTAGGATGATCTATCTTGCGCTTCCATATACCATTGTTCTAAGTCTGTCTGGATTTCTTTTCAATGTACTGTTTTTATAAGAAACTATAGAAAAATCATTGTTTGACTTGCATTGTATTGGTTATAGCTCTATTTAATAACTGTAACTGTTTTTACAATTCTACTGGGGTTAGTTGCTATGATTATAAATAAGTTTGAGACAGATGGCGAGGTTGTCATATTGAGACTAAGCGGGAAGCTGATCTCTTCGACATTGGATGGGCTAAAGAATGCTGTTGATGCTCTATTTGAGGAGGAGAAGGCTAAGATTATTATTAATTTCCGATTAGTGAATATTATCGACTCTGTTGCAGTTGGTCTACTTATAAGTAGGATCAAAAGTGCTAAAAAAAAGGAAGGTACGCTCCTTAAGTTTTGTGAAATACAGCCTGCCGTTACCAAGCTTCTGATGTTAGCTGATAGTGATAACTGGCTCGAAATTTATCCAACAGAAGATGAAGCTCTAAAATCTATGACAGCTAAAGCTAGTTAAATGCTTTTATTAGAGATTGATCCTCCAAATTACTTATTAAAACTCGTTTAAATCTTGGTAGATTATTCTAATCATGCCTTAAATTAAGATATAGATGGTAAGTGAAGATAGAACTATTGTAGATTAAGTTTAGAAAGGGTGCTATGAAAGAATCGGATAAGAAGAAAATGTTAGATCAGTTATCACGATCTATTGTCGATGCTCTTTCGAATGATAAACAGGTTATGAAGATGCTTATTGAATTAGAAAGTAAAGATATAATCAACTCTAGTACGGTGCTAGGCTTAGCATTAAAGGTGAACGAGCTAAAAGATATCTCTGGTATGATACTCTCTTCAAACGAAGATTATGATGAATGGATCGAATTTGCTCATGAGTCCAATCTGAAAGATTATCCCAAAGATAGAGGTAATGATAATCTGGCAAATAAAGATAATGGAGAGTTACTGATTGATGGCTCTAGCTTGACTGATCAAGAAGCAAGATTCCAAAGTTTTGCATCAGCTAACTTTGATGAGAAAAAATGGCTAAGAAGTTTTAAACTTATCTGGTAATTTCATCTCCTTATTCATCGCCATCTTCGTTATCCTCATCATCAACATTCTCTTTGTATGAACAGCCCTTTTCTGGACAGTTATGGACGAGTCCAGCTTTTAATACCTTCTTCTCTAAAATAGGGAATGAACAGTCAGGACACTCTTTTGCAAGCGGTTCATTCCAGATAGCATAGTCACAATCAGGATACTTTGAGCAGGCATAAAATGGTTTCCCGCGACGAGTCATTTTTTTAACCAATTCTCCTTTGCAATCAGCAACAGGACATTCAACCGATGTTCCGATTGCTCTGGTACTTTTGCATGTAGGATAATCAGAGCAGGCGATATATTCACCAAATCGACCATGCTTTTTGACCATCACCTTAGAACATTTAGGGCAGATAAACTCAGTTGGTTCATCCTCCTTTTTATCGGCAACAGTTGTAGCTTCTCCATCTTTATTTAGTTCTTTGCTATTCTTACATTCTGGATAGCCTCCACAAGCTAAGAATTTACCAAATCGACCAAATTTGATCACCATAGATTTCCCACATTTATCACATACAATATCAGTTTTTTCAACCTCACCTTTAATAGATCGCATATTAACTTTGGCAAGCTCATACTCTTTGCTAAACGGGATATAGAATTGATCCAATGCAGTTATCCAATCTTTTGAACCATCTTCGACCTGATCGAGTTCACCTTCTAAGTGTGCAGTAAACTCTGCAGTTAATATCTCAGGAAAATTTTCAACTAATAGGTCAGTTACAGTGATTCCAAGCTCTGTCGGAGATAGTTTCCGCTCATTAACCGTTACATAGTCTCGGTCTAATATCAGTGATACAGTCGAAGCATATGTTGATGGCCGACCGATTCCGAGCTCTTCCATTGTCTTAATCAAGGTTGCCTCACTGTAGCGAGCAGGTGGCTGAGTGAACTTTTGCGTCTTTGTAAGCTC
>JBLYYQ010000047.1:0-3331 GCA_048550035.1 Nitrospinota bacterium | reverse complement strand
TTTTCGTTTGGTGATTATTTCAAGAAAGATGCGATCAAGTTTGGATGGGAATTTATACTTAACGAGGTGAAGCTTGATAAAGAGCAGCTAGTCGTAACAATTTTCAAAGATGATGATGAGGCAGGTAGACTCTGGCAAGATATCGCTGGATTAAGTTCTAACAAGATTATCCGTTTAGGAGAAAAAGATAACTTTTGGGCGATGGGTGACATAGGACCTTGCGGACCTTGCTCTGAGATCCACTACGATAAAGGCGAAAGTTCAGGTTGCAAAAGAGCCGATTGTTCCCCTAGTTGTGATTGTGGTCGATTTTTAGAGGTATGGAATCTTGTCTTTATGATGTTTGAGAAAAAAAGAGATGGCAGTTTAGCAAAACTTGATAACCCATCAATCGATACAGGGATGGGTTTAGAGCGTCTGTCAGCGGTATCACAAGATAAGGATAGCAATTTCGAAACTGACCTATTCTATCCACTAATAGCAAAGATGGAGCAAATTTCAGGCTACAAGTATAAGGATGATTCAGCTAAAGATGTAGCGTTTAATATTATAGCTGATCATATCAGGGCGATTGGTTTTTTGATTGCAGATAATGTAACACCAGGCAATGACGGTCGTGGCTATGTTCTGAGGCGTATTATGCGCCGAGCATTTCGGTATTCGGCTTTGTTAGAGGTCAAAGCGCCATTTGCAGGTCAATTGATAGAGACGTTAGTTGATATAATGGCCGATGACTATAAAGAGCTTGCAAGTGCAAAAAAGATTATCCAGAAACTGACTCTAGCTGAAGAGGAGAGTTTTAAAAATACATTGGAGAGTGGTCTTCAGATTTTAAACTCCCTGATTGAGGCTGCAGATAATAAGCCAATCAGTGGTCAAGAACTCTTCAAGCTTTATGATACATATGGATTTCCAATAGATTTAGCAGAGGAGATCATAATGGAGCGTGGATTAGCGATTGATAAGGAGAGTTTTGAGAGTGCATTAGCGGATCAAAAACTCAAAGGTCGATCAAGTCGCAAAGCGCTGGTAAGTAAAAAAGCGAGGCCACTTTTTGATCTAATTGTTGCCGAGTTTAGCCCGACAATATTTAGAGGCTATGATGAACTTACTGTCGACTCCAAACTACTTGCTATTTTCAAAGATGGTGCAAAACTAACGAGCGCACAATCAGGCGATGTTGTAGATCTTATAATAGAAGAGTCGCCATTTTATGGTGAGTCAGGAGGTCAGGTAAGTGATCAAGGGATATTATTTAATGATAAATTTGAAGCTTCAGTATTAGATCTGATTAAGCTTGGAGAGACTCATATACTCCATAGGGTAAAGATTGAGAAAGGAGAGGTTGCAATCGGAATGGGAGTAGTTGCATCTGTTGACAAAGCGATTCGGGCAGGTATCAGAAGGAGCCATACGGCGACTCACTTACTCCATGCTAGCTTACGAAATCTACTAGGCAACCATATCAATCAGGCTGGCTCATTAGTAGAAAGTGATAAACTACGTTTTGACTATAGTCATTATGAGGCACCATCTAAAGAGTCTATAAAAGAGGTTGAGCGGTTAGTAAATAATACAATTCAGGAGAATATCAAAGTTGATGTTAAAGAAACAGATTTAGATAGTGCGCTAAAAAGTGGGGCGATGGCACTTTTCGAACAAAAATATCAAGAGAAGGTTCGTTTAGCTACGATCGGTAGATTTTCGGCAGAGCTTTGTGGAGGAACGCATTGCATGGCAACTGGCGATATAGGGTTGATCAAGATAGTAAGCGATAGTGCATTAGCTGCTGGAGTCAGGAGGATTGAAGCAGTCACAGGTCAGGCTGCCTTAGACTACATTCAGCGAGAATCTAATCAGTTAGCGGAGATAGCTTTGATGTTGAAAAGTAGTTTATCTACGGTCAGTCAATCGGTTCGTCGCTTAGTTGAAGCTAACCAAAAGTTACTAAAAGATTTACAAAAGTCAAAAGAAGATTTTGTTCGAAAAGGTTCTGATCGTAGCGAGGAGAATCTGATTAAGTTAGATTCTGGGGTAACACTTATTAGTAAAGTTAGTAAAGATCTGGATGTTTCCATGTTAAGAATTTTTATTGATGAGAAGAAGAATCAGATCAAAGATTCTGTAATTGTAGTCGGATCGGTAACAGATGGGAAAGCCCTGATTGCAGTTGGCGTCTCTAAAGGCTTAACAGATAAGGTCAGTGCCAAGGAGTTGATAAGCTCACTTGCTAAAATTGTTGACGGATCAGGTGGTGGTCGAGCAGATTTTGCTCAAGCTGGCGGTAAGAATGTTGAGAAGATTCAAGATGCTATCAACGCTGCAGAAGAGTTGTTAACCAAAATAGTGGCAGAGTAAGTGACCCGAAAAATAATCATATTTGCAAAAGCACCTATATTAGGTGAGGTTAAAACTAGACTTGAGCAGAGTAGCTATCTAGGCAAACCTTTAATTAAGGAGCTCTATAGTGCATTTTTAAAAGATACAATCTACATTGCATCTAAAAGCAAGGCAGATCGAATCAATATTCATTACACTCCAGTTGGGTCAATAGAGATATTTGAGGAGCTAATAAAATCAGCCCCGATAGGAGATAAAGATAGGATTAATTTTTATCCTCAAATCAGCGGAAGTTTTTCAGACAAGATTGCACACTCTTTTAAATTAGAAAATGATGCTTCTAAAGGCGATGCAGTTATCATGATTGGGGCAGATTCACCATTGATTAAGCCATCAATATTAGATGATGCCCTCGATTTTATTGTAGAACATCAAGGGATGGTGGTAGGACCTGCCGCTGATGGTGGACTATATCTTCTTGGCGGATATTCAAAATTAAAGATCAACTATAGTCTACTTTTCAGACAAGGTTGTGAGCTTGGAAACTTTGTCGATGAAGCAAAACGGTTAATGGCCAGATTAAAAGTAATGGAGACTATCATTGATATTGATGTTGCAAGCGACCTTTTAACTCTAATTGATATTAGTAAAGCAGAAGAGTACCAATATGGGACTACTCGCTTTATGAAAGAGAGTGTTAAGATATTAAAGGATCTCAACTTGAAGCTGATTAAAGATAAAGATAATAATCGTTTATTGCAATTGCAACCTAGCAGGTGAAAAATAGTGGCTGATAAAAAAGGGGTCATTCTCTTATCTGGTGGATTAGATTCTGCTGTTGTCTTAGCTATTATGATAGATAGAGGTTACATCCCATATCCAATTTCGATTAATTATAGGCAGCAATCTCAAGTAGAATTACTATCGGCTAAAGCACAGGTTGATTTCCATAAGTTACAGACCTACAAGGTGATAGATATTGCACTAGAAA
>JBLYYQ010000046.1:0-35140 GCA_048550035.1 Nitrospinota bacterium | reverse complement strand
GTTTTAATTGCTTCAAGGAGTTTAGCAGGATCACTTTTTAACTTTTTGGCTAACTTGTTGACATTTCGCTCATCGAGCTCTTCTAAATGATGCTCAATCAATTCTTCAACTATCTCACTTTTGCATTCGCTATTCTTAGCTTGGAGGAGCAAACATTCTTTCAAATTCCGAGCCGCAACTCCTGACGGATGAAAACTTTGAACTAATATCAGTGCATCTTCTACTATCTCAGGATCAACTTTATGTTCAGTAGCAATTGTTTGGATATCTATTTCAAGGTATCCTTTGCTGTCAAGATTACCAATAATAATTTCACCAAATTTTTGCTCTTCTTCAATTATAGCAGAGTAGTTAAGTTGCCACAATAACCTCTCTTCCAACGTTGCCGAGTTACCTATATTATTTTCAATACTTGGCTTCTCATTTGATGAATTCCAACTGCTTCCATCATAGATCCCATCTTGACTATAGGCATCCCACTCAATGTCGTCTGGCTTTTGGGGAGCTTGACTATCTTCTAGATTGCTATCCTCTTCAAATTTTGGCTCATCCTTTGCCGATATTGTCTGAGACTCTTCTGTTTGTGCTTCTAATGTATCTGCTACTCGGTCTACCTCTTGCACAGTATCGTCACTTAACTCTTGTGATTCTTCAATCTCCTCTGTTACCTCTTCTAACATTGGATTTTCATTAAGCTCTGCGCGGATTGACTGAATCATCTCCATTCGAGTCATTGGTAATAATTTTATAGCTTGTTGCAACATTGGTGTCATCACAAGCTTTTGTGACATACGAAGATCAATCTTCATATTTAGTGCCATAATATAATTTCCTATAACTTAAATTTATAATTCTATTTTAACGAAAAATGATCTCCAAAGTAGATATTTCTGGCTTTTTCTGATTTTAATATCTTTTTAGGTTCCCCTTCCTCTATTACTTTCCCTTTATGTAGTATATATGCCCGATCGCAGATCGATAATGTTTCTAATGCACTATGATCTGTTAATAATATTCCGACATTGCGCTCTTTCAAATTACTAATAATATTTTGCGCATCTTTTACCGAAATAGGATCAATCCCTGCAAATGGCTCATCTAATAATATAAAAGATGGATTAGTCGCTAATGTTCGTGCTATCTCTAGGCGACGCCGCTCTCCACCTGAGAGGGTGATTGCAACCTTATCGGATAGGTGGTTTATATGAAACTCTTCTAATAGTTCTTCTGCTTTATCACGCCTTGCTATTGATGAACTCATAACCATCTCAAGTGTGATTAGTATATTCTCTAATACTGTCAACTTTTGAAATGTTGAGTTTCCTTGTGGTAAATATCCGATCCCTTTCCCTGCTCTGATATGCATAGGAAGGGTCGTTATCTCCTCGTCATTCAGAGAAATTGAGCCAGAATCGGCTGCTACAAATCCTACCATCATATAAAAAGAGGTTGTTTTCCCTGCTCCATTTGGTCCGAGCAGCCCTACTATTTCATTACTCCTGATACTTAATGAAACATCATTAACAACCTCAATACCCCCATATGATTTTGAAATATTATCGGCTCTAAACTCTATTAATCTGCTACTTTCACTATTCTCGTTCATTTACCACTATTATCGTCATCTAAATTAATTATTATGGTTGGCCTTGCAACATCTTTACCGTTGGCAGGGCTACTATTTTCACTATTTATAACATTCACTTTTTTATTCTTAAAATCATAAACAATTGATTCACCTTGGATATTCGCTTTTTCACCTATCAGCCGTGCATTCCCTTTAATTAACATCTTTTCATCAACTAACCTATAGTATGCCTCATCACCATATGCTTCTTGAGTAGCACTCTTAAGTTTAACATCGCCGATCGCAATAATCTCTTTTATCGTTTTGTCCTTATTGAAATAGACCATCACTTTTGAGCTTACCATACTCATACTCTTGGTTGAGAACTTTACATTTCCTATAAAGGTTACTCTGCCTGATCCATCTATTTCAGCATGATCTGCTTTGATTTTCAACTTGTCATCAGAAGTCGCTCCCAATCCAAAGGTCGGAATTAAAATCAGACTAATCATTAACAAGTTAATCTGAATCAATCGCTTATTTCCTAACTGTAGCAGTAACATCAGATTGAATTGTGAATTTAAAGTTCTCTTTATCAAATTTTATTCCTTTGCCTCTAATTACAAAATTTGGACCTAACATCAAGACAGGGTCATCACTTACAACGAATTTCGTTATACTAGATGCCGTAAGGTTTGATGTAATCATTATACGATCTAGATCATCTATTATAACTGCTTCATCTTGAATATTAAATAGCTTGCTTTCACTATCTATCTTCCCAGTGCGACCTATAAAAGTAACCTCTCTACCAGTGGCGAGATAAAAAATAACTGTAAAGTCGCGTAGGTTCATAATACTTTTATTACTTTGAAGTATAAACGCCTCGCGAGCCATGACTTCATAAATGATATTATTATTCTCTTTTTCGATAAGATGGATGTTCTGGATATTCTCAAAATTCTGTACAGTAGGCTCACTGTTCGTAATGTTATACCCTAAGTCGCTAAGAGATAAGATAGTTAGCACTAGGTAGCCAACGCTGGCTACTAATATGATAATGAAGCTAGTTTTCATGCCGATCTTCTCTTTTCTATACTAATTAGACGACTATTGTCATCAACCTCTTTGATCCTTACAGTATAGTCTAGAGTAGATAAATCAGCTAACCTATCTGACCACTCAATAAGTAGAATTGATTCTTGATAGTGACTATCAAATAGATCAATAGAGTCTAGCTCAGCAAGAGCTTCCAATCGGTATAAATCAGCATGACGAATAAGAAGATTATCTGCTCTGTAATGGTTGATTAACGTATAGCTAGGCGACCTTACCAAATCGGTATTATCAAAATTCAGCCCTCTGCATACTCCCTTCACAAAGAGTGTTTTCCCAACCCCTAAATCACCTTCTAATCCTACTATATCGCCTTTAGATAGTTTTCTAGCAAAATCTACCCCGATCCGAAAGGTTTCGTTAGCCGATCTACTAATAAAATCTAATTTTGTAAGATTACTTCTCATACGGCATTATAGCTTATCTAATAAGCTGAGACTGCTTATTTTAGATCGTAAGTTATATTATAAGGTTTTCTCAAGCCATAGTGCAAGACCAGCACTATTTAATTCTAGATCGCCCCGAAGCAAGTTTAGTGCATCTTCTTTTGATATCTTAGAGCCTATCGACTCTATCCTTTCTAAAAAGATATGGGAGATCTTTTCTTTGATAAATGCTTCTTTATCTAATTCAGAACTTGCAGCTTGAGCAGCCTCAACTAAGAGATCTATAAGTGATGTTAGCTGATTAACAATAGAGCTTGTAACATCTATTGCCCCAAAATGAGTAAGGTAGAGCTTTTTAGGATCTAGTGCCAACATTTTGTTGATGCTCTCTTTCATTTTATCAGGCTCAAACTGAACAGGAGTGGTAGCAGGAAAGATAAAATGATTTCCGTTGGCATCAAACTCACGGTAGGAAATACCAAATGCGTCACCTGCAAAGATGCCTCTTGTCTGATAATCAAAAACTACGAAATGATGTCTTGCATGACCTGGCGTATAGAGTATCTTTAGCTTTCTATTCTGAAGAAAGATATCACTATTATCTTCCGGAATAATAACTCTAGACTCATCTACAGCGGTTATTTTACCGTAGAGCCTATCAAATGTCTCTTGACCGTAAACTTCCACTGTCCCTTGAATAAGTTTTGAAGGATCAATCATATGTCTTGCACCTGAAGGGTGTATGACTAGTTTTGCATTTTTGCAAACCTCCATCATTGCCCCAGCTGCCCCTGCATGATCTAAATGGACATGGGTCGGAATTATATAGACGACATTATCCAACGATAAAGAATCTTGTTGCAGTGATCTTTTCAGACAATCAGCAGAACCTTTTGCACCTGTCTCTATAACGGCTACTTTATCACCATCATAGAGGGTATAAAATGCTGCTTTACCTAATTTTGTATATTGTGCGTCAATACAAGTTATATCTTTGTCTACTTTATTATTTGTCAGCATTCCATTGCTTCAAAGCACTTTCTACTTCACTTAACGATTCAGGATCATCAATAGTAGACGGTACCTCAAACTCCTTTTGATCTATAATTTCCCGTAGGGTTTTCCTTAAAATCTTACCTGATCTAGTTTTAGGAAGCTTCTTTACAGTTATTGCCTCTTTAAAACATGCTATTGCTCCTACCGAAGATCTAACAGCCTTGACCAAATCTTCCATAAGAGTTTCATACGGAATGGTTGCATTATTTTTCAACACAACAAATCCGAATGGGACCTGTCCTTTAAGTGCATCTTCTCTTCCTACGACAGCACACTCTGCAACCATTTCATGCTTTCCGATCACCTCTTCAATACCACCTGTAGAGAGTCGATGTCCTGCAACATTGATAACATCATCTGTTCTTCCCATGATAAAGAGATAGCCATCATCATCGATATATCCGCCATCACCTGTAAGGTAAAACTGAGGAAATGCATCAAGATAGCTTGCGTGAAACCTTGCTCTGTTTTTCCAAATTGAGGTAAGACAACTAGGAGGCAGAGGCAACTTTATCACTACATTTCCTTGTTCGTTAGCTGCAACTTCTTCTCCTTTCCCATCAATAATCTTCACATTAAATCCAGGAACAGGGAGCGTCGCAGAACCAGCTTTGACTGGCATCCGTTCTAATCCATGCATGTTAGCTGCTATTGCCCATCCTGTCTCTGTCTGCCACCAGTGATCTAAAATTGGGACATCAAAGTTTTTCTCTAGCCATCTATAAGTTGGAGGATCAAGCCGTTCGCCAGCTGAGAAGATAGTTTCAAGTGATGAAATATCATAATCCTTGATTAACTTCCCATCTGGATCTTCTTTCTTTATCGCCCTAAATGCAGTCGGGGCAGTAAAGAGTGATTTTACTTTATGCTCTTCAATAACCCTCCAGAATGCACCTGCATCTGGAGTCATAATAGGTTTTCCTTCATAGAGTATTGTAGTTGCGCCTGCAAATAGTGGAGCATATACTATATAAGAGTGACCTACAACCCAGCCTACATCGGATGCTGCCCAGTATACATCTCCAGGCTTGATATCATAAATCAGATCCATACTATATTTTAGAGCGACTGCATGACCTCCACTTTCCCTTGTTACCCCTTTTGGAGCTCCTGTCGATCCTGATGTATATAAGATATAGAGTAGGTCGTCACCTCGAACTGCTACAGGATCTGCAGCTGTTGCTTTTTTTAGAGCCTCTTTCCAATCTACATCTTTTTCATTTAACGAAGCTATAAGCTCAGGACGTTGGAATATGATTGAATGTGAAGGCTTGAATGATGCAATATTGATCGCATCATCTAGTAGCTTTTTGTAGTCGATAATACGGCTTATCTCAATCCCGCATGAAGCTGAGAGAATCAGTTTAGGCGTTGCATCATCAATCCTAACAGCCAACTCAGGTGCTGCAAAGCCACCGAATACTACAGAATGGATAGCACCTATCCGAGCACATGCTAGCATAGCGATAACTGTTTCTGGTATCATCGGCATATATATGATTACAGTATCCCCTTTTTCAACCCCATACTCTTTTAGCATTCCGGCTGTCAATGCTACTTCCTCTAGCAATTCGCCGTAGCTATATTTCTTTATGGTGTTGGTAACAGGCGAATCATAAATGAGAGCTAACTGATCTTTCCTTCCATTCTTAACATGATAGTCAACTGCTAGATATGAACTGTTCATCTCCCCATCGGCAAACCAATGGGCGATCTTATCTTCATCATAGGTTAAGATATTCTCAGGTTCCTTAAACCATTCTATACCGTTTCCTTTTTCTCTCCAAAAGCTAACAGGATTTTCAATAGAATGACGATACTCCTCCTTATAATTACCCATAAATTCCCCCCTTATTATCTATAAATTAAGTGGTAACCAACATATCAAGAAACTGATTAACTGGTATCGACTCAATTTTTTTCAAATCTATTGCTAGGTCATATATCTTTTTAGAATCTTCTTCTGAAAATTGTTCCTTAAGATTATTTAAGAACTTTGCTCTAAGAAGAGGTATTCCTTCATCACGCCTTCTTTTATGTCCTATTGGATACTCAACTTCAACTTTGGCGCTACTGGTTCCATCTTTAAAGAAAATCTGAACACTATTTGCAATAGAGCGTTTATCAGATTCTAAATATTCTTTACTGTAACGTTTATCTTCTTGTACCACCATCTTATCACGGAGCTGGTCAATTAAAGGGGTGCGATGATAGTAATCATCTTCGTAATATTCTGAGATAAGTTTTCCTTCAATTAGCCCGACTGCAACCATATATTGCAGGCAGTGGTCTCTATCTGCAAAGTTTGCAAGCTCACCTACTTTAGAGATAATTCTAATTGCAGATTCGTGTGTTGTAAGTTCAATTCTATCTATCTGATCAAATCTATCTTTAACATCGCTATGGAGAGTTAAAGCAGCCTCTACTGCTGTCTGAGCATGGAATTCTGCAGGAAATGAGATCTTATAAAGGATATTCTCCATAACGTATGTCGCATATTTTTGTGGTAGTGAAAATTGATTTCCCTTAAATACGACATCGTAGAAACCCCACTGCTTTGCAGTTAGAGCAGAAGGAAGCCCTATCTCGTCTCTTGTTGCAAGGAGTGCAAGAAATAGTCCTCTTGCTGTAGCATCGCCTGCTGCCCATGACTTACGCGAGCTTGCGTTCGGTGCATGACGGTAAGTTCTAAGTGCAGAACCATCGACCCAAGCATGTGAAATAGCACTTATTATCTGATCTTTTGTTGCTCCTAGCATCGCAGCAGAAACTGCCGTACTTGCAACACGAACCAAGATTACATGATCTATCCCAACACGGTTAAAACTATTTTCAAGTGCGATAACTCCTTGAATTTCATAAGCTTTGATCATCCAACCTAGGAGCTCTTTAATTGTAAGAGGCTCTTTCCCTTCATCGACAGCTTTTTGGCTAAGATAGTCAGAAAGAGAAAGTATCGCACCTAAATTATCTGATGGATGTCCCCACTCTGCGGCAAGCCAAGTATCGTTAAAATCTAGCCATCTTACCATCACACCTATATCCCACGCTGCCTTTATAGGATCTAACACGGTTGACCTACCTGGAACTCTTGAGCCTAACGGAACAGTAGTCCCTTCCACTACAGGACCTAAATGACGGACGCAATCTCGAAAATTTAATGCTAAAAGCCCACATCCTAATGTATCTACAAATGCATTTAGCGCTTCGTTATATGCAAGGTCAGATTCTATTTTATAATCTAAAACATAGTCTGCTATATCTACTAGAACCTTGTCAGCAGGTGGTCGATTACTAAGATCAAAATTGGAACTCATATTCTTCTATCCTCTACTTTCTAATGATACCCATTCCCTAGGTTCAGGACCGTTATAGTCTGCACTAGGGCGGATAAGTTTATTGTTAGCACGTTGCTCAAAGATATGGGCTGTCCAGCCTGTAACTCGCGAGCAGACGAAAATCGGGGTAAATAGCTCTATAGGGATATTCATAAACCTATACGCACTAGCATGGTAAAAATCTGCGTTAGCAAATAGTCCTTTTTCACGTTTCATAACCATCTCGACACGTTCTGAAACATCGTAAAGATAACTTTCAGGATGCGATTGAGATAGCTCTTTTGAATATTCTTTGATAATTGGATTACGAGGATCAAACTCTTTATAGACTGCATGACCAAATCCCATCACCAGATCTTTAGTCTCTAATATCTTTAATATTCCAGCTTCTGCTTCTTCTTTAGATTTCCACTGTAATATCATATCAAGAGCAGCTTCGTTTGCCCCGCCATGCAGAGGACCTCGCAAAGTACCGATGGCTGCTGTCACTGCAGAGAAAATGTCTGAGAGAGTAGATGCCGTTAATCTTGCAGAGAATGTTGATGCATTGAACTCATGTTCTGCATAGAGTATTAGCGATACATTCATTACTTTCTCTTCTAGCTCTGTAGGTTTTCTGCCATGGAGCAAGCTAAGAAAATGAGAGCCTACAGTATCATCATCTGTCTCTGTTTCGATACGCTTCCCATTATTAGAATAGTGATACCAATAGTTTACGATAGATGGAAATATGGCAAGCATCCTGTCAGTTTTGTCATACTGCTGACTAAAGTTTTCCTCAGGTTCTAATATCCCAAGAGCAGAACAGCCTGACCGGATAACATCCATAGGATGTGCGGTTTTAGGAAATTGTTCTAATACTACTTTTAGAGGATCAGGAAGAGTACGTAATCCTTTAAGTTTATTTTTATAGGCTAGTAGTTCTTCTGAAGTAGCGATTTTGTCATAGATTAGAAGATATGCAACCTCTTCAAATGTCGCATTCTTTGCTAAGTCCGAGAGGTCAAATCCACGGTAGGTCAACCCAGAACCTGTTTTACCTACAGTACAAATGCTAGTTACACCGGCACTTTGTCCTCTTAGTCCACTCCCTGTCGCTGATTGATCTTTACTCATTTTTCTCTTTTGCCTCCTTTTGGAATAGGTTATCTAACTTCTTTTCAAATTCCATATATCCTAGCGTGTCATAAAGCTCCATTCTTGTCTGCATTGTATCTATGATATCTTTTTGTGTACCAGATGATAACAATGTTTGATATACGGTTAGTGCTGCCTTACTCATTGCCCTAAATGCGGTTAGTGGGTATAGTGCGATTTTAACATCTGCACTTTTTAGTTCATCGGTGGTAAATAGGGGAGTCGATCCAAATTCTGTGATGTTGGCTAAGATAGGGACATTAACCGCTTCGCTAAACTTTTTGTATTGATCAAGTTTTGTTACAGCTTCCGGGAAAAGCATATCCGCACCTGCTTCTACATATCTTATTGATCGTTCGATTGCTTTCTCAATACCTTCAACGGCAAGTGCATCAGTTCTTGCCATTATCACAAAATTCTCATCTGTCCTTGCATCACATGCTGCTTTAATTCTATCGACCATCTCAGATTCAGATACGATAGCTTTATTAGGTCGATGCCCACAGCGCTTTGCTGATACTTGATCTTCCATATGCATTGCAGCGACATCTATACGGATTAACTCTTTCACCGTTCTTGCAATATTGAATGCCGACCCGAACCCTGTATCTACATCTACTAAGAGTGGAAGAGAGGATGCTGCTGTTATACGAGATGCATCTTCTATAAGATCATTTAATGTTGTGATTCCAAGATCTGGCACCCCCAAAGAACATGCGGCAAGACCTCCGCCTGAGAGATATAGTGCTTTGTGAGAACACTTTTCTGCCATGATTGCATAGTAAGCTGTAACAACACCTACTACTTGTAGTGGACTGTTATTTTCAACTGCGACCCTAAATTTGAAGCCTTGACTGTTCTTTTCTGACATATTCCCCCAAATACTATTTTTAGTCTAGCTTTGTGTAGCAGATCAGTCGAAACTTAAAGGAGAGAAAGAGAAATTCAGTATCAAGTCAACTTTAGTAATTAAAAACAACTTAAGAAATAGAGGTTGAGCTTGAAAACAGGTCTTCCCCCCAAGTAGATACTTCTACTATGACTCTGCAACTACACAACATTCTACCTGCCTATAATATCATTTTGCATGGTAGTGTCAAGATTTTACTTTAATAAAGTTTGACCAGCTTCAAGTAGTAAAGAGTCTTAAACGAGTATAGCTTCTGCGAGATCTATTTGACAAAATTTAATAAACAATTCAAAATTCCACTTTTATTTAGACTTTTATAAGAAAGGTAACTATTAAAGATTATGACGGAAAGCTATATACAGTCCTCTTATTCTGACAGGATAGGTGGTTCAAAGTTTGGCAAGGGGACTACGATTTACAAGTTTGAGAAAATTAAGCGTGCCAAGAAAGAGGCGTGCTCTTTAAAGCCTGATATTCCACTTATCGATTTAGGTGTTGGTGAACCAGATGGTATGGCATCTAGCGATGTAGTGGCTACTCTCCAATCAGAGGCGAGCAAGCGAGAGAATCGTGGCTATGCCGATAATGGGATTGAAACATTCAAAGAGGCGGCTGCAAACTATTTAGATAGAGTCTTTAAAGTTAGCAATATCGATCCTGTAACGGAGGTCAATCATTCAATCGGGAGCAAGCCAGCATTAGCGATGTTACCATTAGCATTTATAAACGAAGGTGACTATTTAGCGCAGACTATTCCAGGCTATCCTGTGATGGCGACTCATACAAAATATTTAGGTGGCGAAGTTCTGAATCTAAAAATATCAGAGGATAATAACTTTCTTCCTGACCTAGACTCGATCGATGATTCGATCAAAAAGAGATTGAAACTGATCTATATTAACTATCCAAATAATCCGAC
The DNA here is from genome assembly GCA_048550035.1 of Nitrospinota bacterium. Taxonomy (GTDB): domain Bacteria; phylum Nitrospinota_A; class UBA7883; order UBA7883; family JBLYYQ01; genus JBLYYQ01. Next base: position 24,711 of record JBLYYQ010000046.1, on the reverse strand, counting down.
CGGAGCAGGAGCGACAAAAGAGTTCTTTGAGAAGCTAGTTGCGTTTGCAAAAGCTAACAATGTTATTGTTGTCCATGATGGAGCGTATGCTGCTTTGGTTTACAACCGAGAGCCACTCTCCTTCCTATCTGTTGACGGTGCAAAAGATGTAGGGGTAGAACTCCATTCGCTCTCTAAGAGTTGCAATATGACAGGATGGCGAATAGCTTTTCTTGCTGGCAACAGCCTCATAGTGAATGGCTTTGCTACGATCAAAGATAACTATGATTCAGGTCAGTTTATCCCAATACAAAAAGCAGGGATAACTGCACTTAACAACCTTTCGATTACAGAGCTTATTAGAGAAAAATATGAGCGCAGAATGATTCTGCTAGTCAATGCTCTAAGAGAGGTTGGATTTGATACTAAGATGCCAGATGGATCGTTTTTCTTGTATACTAAGGCACCAAAATCAGTTCAAGGACGACCCAACTCATTTGAGAGTGGTGAAGATTTTTCGCAGTGGCTGATAAAAGAGAAACTTATCTCGACCGTACCGTGGGATGAAGTAGCCCCTTATGTTAGATTTTCAGTAACATTTGAAGCCGAGAATGAAGCTAAGGAAAAAGAGATTATTGATGAGATCAAAAGGCGACTATCAAGTTCTAAATTTACTTTTTAATAATAGGATCGATTGGTGAGGGAATCTATCACTGCATATTTGGGGATTGGCTCTAATAAGCTAGATAGAGAAGCTTATATCAAGAGTGCTATTGATCTTATTAATAAGAGAGAAATGGTTGAAGTTCTTAAAGAGAGCTCGTACTATATGAGCGAGCCGCAAGATCTAAAAGATCAAGAGTGGTTTCTTAATATGGTGTTAAAGATTAAGACTCAACTAGAGCCGACTGAACTTTTAGCCGTTAGCAAGGAGATAGAAGCGAAGTTAGGAAGAGAGAAGAATATCAGATATGGACCAAGAGTTATAGATATCGATATATTGCTCTATGGAAGTTATAAGATCGAAAGTAGCGAGCTTACGATTCCACATGCTAAGCTTCAGAAGCGACGGTTTGCATTGATCCCATTAGTTGAGCTAGAGCCTGATCTAGTTGATCCTGATAGTAATAAGCGGCTAAGTGAAATATTAAGTTTAATAGTAACTAGCTCTCAGAGAGTGACAAAGGTTTCAAAATGAGCCATAGATCAAGGTATATAGCGGTTGAAGGGCCGATTGGAGTAGGCAAAAGTAGCCTTGTGAAGTTACTAAGTGAACATCTATCGATGGAGCCTATATTAGAGTCGTTATATAATAATCCATTTTTGGAGCTATTTTATGAGGATCCTAAACGGTATCGGTTTCAAACAGAACTAGCATTTCTAATTGCTAGGTTTAATCAGCTAAAGGATATTGCGCAGGTCGATCTATTCAAGAAATCAATCATTGCCGACTATATATTTGAGCGTGATCTGATCTTTGCCAATATTAATCTTAATGACGATGAACTTCAACTCTATATGCAGATCTACTCAATGCTAACAGGGTTAACCCCTAAGCCAGAGCTTGTTGTTTATCTGCAAGCAGATAGCAAAACACTCTTCAAACGGGTCACAAAGCGTAATCGGCAAGCAGAGGCGAATATTAAATATGACTATCTAGATCAAGTGAATCAAAGTTTTGTCTCGTTTTTTCATAACCAATATAAAGGGAACCTTTTAATCATAAATAGCGATAAAATAGATTTTGTGGAAAATGAGCGAGATTTTAAAGTGCTACTAGATCAGATTTTAAAACCGATTCGGGGGGTAGAATTTTTCAATCCTGAGCCATCCACCTTTGTATAAATGGATGAATTAGAGCTAATTTCTGTTAAATAAGTGACGAATTTTTACTTATTTCTAGCTATTTTTGTATAATAATTCATATAAATTTAGATCTTTTTGAATAACAGAGTGAAATATAATTAAAAGGTACTTAAACTATTATTATATATGCTTTGTTGAAAATTATATATAATATCACCTAGCAAGCGAAGTAGTTTTGATATAAGATGGCTAGATGAAGTTATCAGTTTGGTCACCTATTTCAAATGCAAGAGAATACTATATGCATAAGAAAAGTATGTTACATAAGAAGTTCCAAGAGAGCGAGTGAAAAGTTTAATGAGAGCGAAGATATGTTCATTTGCAGTGCCATTGATCACTGCTGTAGTTATATTGCCAATAGTAGCGTTTGGATATGATGCTAGAGTAGGCAATCAGATAGTTAATAATCTTTCTGATCAGTCGTTTACGGTAGAGTCTAGTGAGGAGTTATTTCCTGCACCTGAAGTGCTACGGACAAATATTCAATTCTGGAAAGATATATACGCAAAGTATACCGACCGTCATATATTGCTACATGACATAAATGATTTAAGTTTGGTTTACAAGGTGATTGATATAGATAATAGTCCACTTAGCAATAAGAGTAAGCTAAGCTATCGGAAGAAGCGTCGCTATATTATTCAAGAGGCAAATAGGCTAAGGAAAAATATCAGGACAATCGCAAAGCAAGGCGGAGTTGCGAGAACCGAAGAAGAGGAGAGTATTGTTGGATTATTAGCTGGCATGTCTAAATCAGAGATGCTAAAAGCGGCAAGCAATATTAGATTTCAAGTAGGTCTTTCAAATAGGTTTAAGAGGGGTGTTATCCGTTCTGGTCGATATTTACCACATATAAAATCGGAGCTTAATAAGCTAAATCTTCCTGAAGAGCTAGCGGTAATACCACATGTAGAATCATCATTTAACCCTAAGGCATATTCGCATGCAGGAGCAGCAGGTTTATGGCAGTTTACAAGGTCGACCGGTCGAAGTTTTCTAAAGATCAACTATCTGGTAGATGAGAGATGGGATCCGATTGAGTCGAGTAAGGCAGCGGCGAAGTTGTTGAGATACAACTATGATAAATTAGGATCGTGGCCACTAGCAATTACTGCTTATAACCATGGATTAGGTGGGATGAGGCGAGCTAAGAAACGACATGGTTCTGATATAGGTGAGATTGTTCAAAACTATAAATCACGAATATTTGGATTTGCATCCCGCAACTTTTATTCAGAGTTTTTAGCGGCGCTTGAGGTATCGAATAATTGGTATTATTATTTTGGAGAACTTGTTTTAGAGTCAGATATTGACCTAAGAGAGATTAAGGCGCCATACTATATTCCAGCCAAGGAGCTAGCTAAGAATATGGGAGTGAAGCTCGCATATCTGAAAGAGTACAATCGTGGATTGCGCAAAAGTATATGGCGCGGGCATTTAAATATTCCGAAAGGGTACAAGATAAAGGTGCCAGCAGCTCTTTATGATAAAACTCAGGCAGCTATTGCTCTAACACCAGAGTCCAAGCGAGATAATCCGATAAGTAAAGATGTGATTCATGTGGTTGCCAAAGGGGAGACAATCTCTGAGATAGCCGGTATGTATCATACTTCGGTTGGTCTGCTAGTCGATGTAAACAATGTGCATTTACGCAGAGGTCGAATAGCGATTATACGACCAGGTCAGAAGCTCCATATCCCATACAGTGATCGTAAACCTGTAAAAGTTGCGAAACGAAAAGTACGCAGAGGTAAAGCTGGCAATGGTGAATGGGAAGTAGCAAGTGGCGATTCACTCTATAGCGTTGCATTAGCAAACAATACGACCGTCAACAAGTTAGCAGAGCTTAATGATCTAACTAAGCGAGATACGATCTATCCTGGTCAGATTTTAATTGTGAGCGAGGCTGGCAATAGTGCAGACGATGTTACCCTGATAGCAGCAGCAGACAATATTAACAAGCTCCCTTCTAGCGAAGATGAACTTGAGTCAGAAACTGATAAATCTGTAAAGAACTATTTTTGGTCATTATTTGAGAAAAATAACCAAAAAGATAGTGATGATCAGGTTGTCGTTGCTGATGCAAGTAAAGATAGTGATAATCCAGTTGTCGTTGCTGATGCAAGTAATGAAGTCATTAATATTGATAAGTCTGGAGCTAGTATTGCAACTAAAAGTAAGGTGACCCAAACTAATGGGAACAATAGTCTATCTCAAAATGAAAAGCGTCTAATTCTCCCTAAGGACCGTTATAAAGTGAATCGCTTACGAGCAGGTCGAGGAGAGATAGTAATAGAATCAAGAGAGACACTAGGTCATTATGCAGAGTGGTTAGAAGTTCCTATCGCATCGATTGAGCGTATAAACAAGCGTGATATCCGTCGTAGCTTGCGGATAGGGGCTGTCATAGCTATACCGATTAAATCTGATCAGTTAGATGATTTTGAGATGAAGCGATTCGAATACCATCTAGCGGAGTTAGAAAAGTTTCTTGCTTCATACCGTGTAGAGGGCGAAAAGCTTGTTAAGCTAAAACATGGTCAGGCGATTTGGGATTTGATAGCAGCAGATAGTGATACTCCACTCTGGTTGGTGATGCTATTTAATCCGAAAAAGGATCTATCATACCTGAAAAGTGGTGATGAGGTTTCCATCCCAATTGTAAACAAGATCTAGTTATTATTTGATCAATGTTTATGCTATTCTATTTAGCGTAAAGTAAATAACAGACGAGGTATAGAGTAGATGATTGAACCATTTGCTGACGCATTAAGCAAACGGATCCTAGTATGCGATGGTGCAACAGGAACGATGCTTTATGAGAGAGGTGGTAGCGATGCAACCTGCTTTGAAGAGCTTAACTTAACCGATCCAGACAAGATACGTCTGCTGCATAGCGACTATATAAAGGCAGGTGTTGATATAATTCAGACGAACACTTTTGCTGCCAACCGAGAGAAGTTAGCAAAACATAACCTAGAATCAAAAGTAGATAGTATTAATAGGGCAGGAGTCCGTTTGGCAAAAGAGGTTGCTCAAGGGATCGTGTATGTTGCAGGGACTATCGGACCGATAGGACTACCGTTAGGTCAGACAAGCGATAAGATGGCTACTGCTATTTTTGAAGAGCAAGCGAGTAGCTTGATAGATGAAGGCTCTGATTTAATCATATTAGAGACATTCCATAGTGTAGAGCGATTAGTAGCTGCAATTAAGAGCATCCGATCGATTAGTAGTACGATTCCGATTATTGCTCAGATGACATTTATAGAAGATAACAAAGAAGAGCTAGAGGCAGATATAAAGCAGTTTGTAGAATCTATAACTCCGTTAGATATAACCGCTTGTGGGGCAAACTGCTCTGTAGGACCTAGTCATATGTTGGAGAGTGTTAAACTACTCTCCAAATATACGAAGCTCCCAATTTCAGCGCAGCCCAATGCAGGGATGCCGAAAGTAAGCGATGATCGGCTACTATACTTAACGACACCTGAATATCTTTTAACATATGGGAAACGTTTTATAAAGTCTGGAGCATCAATAGTAGGAGGTTGCTGCGGAGTAACCCCAGATCATATAAGAGCACTCTCAAAAGGAGCGAAGGCACTTTCACCATCGAGGCTTGAGGTGAAATCGGTGTTGCTATCAAAAGATAACATAGACAAGGAAGTTCCGTGTGCAACAGAATTAAAGACAAATTTTTCATCAAAACTAGCGGCAAAGGAATGGGTTCAATCTGTAGAGCTGCTATCACCTAAGGGCTCTGACTATAGACATACAGTTAGAGCTGTAAGCAAGCTCAAATCTAAGGGGATAGAGTTTGTGAATATTCCAGACGGACCACGAGCAATGGCAAGGATGAATTCGTTATCCTTTGGGCTGATACTAAAGCAAGAGAGTAAAGTAACGCCGATTATCCATTATACCTGCCGCGATCGGAACCTGATAGGGATGCAAGCCGATATTTTAGGTGCTGATGGACTAGGTATCAAAGATATATTGATAATTACTGGAGATCCTCCGAAATTAGGGAAGTACCCAGATGCGACTGCGGTATACGATTTTGATTCAATCGGATTAGTGAAGTTGATTAGTAATTTAAACAGAGGTGTTGATATAGCAGGGAGTCCGATTAAAGGTAAGACCAGTATTCATATCGGAGTTGGTGGTAACCCAGGAGCGTTAAATATAGATGAAGAACTCCGTCGATTCGAGAGCAAAGTTGAAGCTGGAGCTGAGTTTTGTATGACTCAGCCGGTATATGATAATAGACTATTTGAGAAATTTCTAAAATCAGTAGAAAGCTTTAAGATCCCAATTTTGATAGGGATCCTACCATTGACATCACATAAGATGGCAGAATTTTTACATAACGAAGTTCCAGGTATGACGATTCCATCAGCGATCCGTAACGATTTAAGTAAGAATCAGGATGGAGCAAAAGATATAGGAGCTAAAATAGCCAAAGAGACCTTAGATTGCTTTCGAGATACTGTTGATGGTGTCTATATGATGAGTCCAGCAGTAGAGATTGAGACGATCCTTTCGATATTATCATGAGTGCGAAGAAGATGAGCTTAAAGCTTTGCGAAGGTTGCAAAGGAGCATGTTGCAGAGGTATTGAAGAGCAGGTTAAGCGCCCTCGGACGAAGCTAGAGAAAACAAATATAAGATGGCAGCTACACTTTAAGTATATAAATTATTTCATAAGGAATAAGAGGTGGTATCAACTATTGCAAACTGACTGTAGCTACCTTGATAAGAATAGCTTTTGTACTATTTATGAGAGCCGCCCTAGTATATGTAGGGATCATAAACCACCTGACTGTGAACGGTATTATCCGATTTACGATGAGCTATTGAGTAGTCCGGATGATTTTGACAACTGGCTTATTAAGCGTGGCGAGCGAGTTGTAAATAACCGATAGTAAAAAAAACAAAATAAATGTTGACAGTGTAAAAAAATAGGTAATAATAATTGTTTACGTGCGGAAGCCTAGTAAGACTAGCGAGCAAGACGCAGACGGTTAAACTTTCCTCCACGTATAATTAACAGACATTAACTTGAATAAGAAATAGTTATAATGAGCAACGAAGTAGCTAAAGCGGTAGTACGGTTTGTGAGGTTGAGTCCACAAAAGACGAGGTTGGTAGCAAATCTGATCCGAGGCAAGCATGTGACAGAAGCACAACGGATACTAACATTTAGCCCAAAGAGATCAGCAAAAGTATTGCTCAAGACATTGAATTCTGCAATTGCAAATGCAGAGGATAAGAATATAGAGGATACTGATATGTTGCTGGTGAGCAAGATTTGGATTGATGGCGGTCCGATTTACAAGCGAAGCCTTCCGAGAGCTCGAGGTAGAGCGACCCCGATCCGTAAGCCAACTTCACACATAACAGTAATGTTAGGTCAGGATCTCAAATCAAAAACTGAACTCTCATCAAAAGAGGTTCAGTCATCAGAGAATCTTGCGCAAAAGTCAGATGCCGTAGCAACAAAAACAGGAAAAGAGAAAGAGTAAAATGGGTCAGAAAACACATCCAATAGGGTTTCGAGTCGGAATAATAAAAGGTTGGGAATCTAACTGGTATTCTGAAAAAGGTTACGCAGAGAATCTTCATTCTGATCTAAGATTGCGCAAAATGATTAAGAAGGATCTCTACCATGCAGGGATTTCATCTGTACAGATAGAGCGAAAAGGGAACAATGTTCGCCTTCATATTAATGCTGCGCGCCCAGGCATAATTATTGGCAAGAAGGGGCATGAAGTAGACAAGCTAAAGAAGTCGATTCAGGCGGCATTACCAGGTAAGGAACTATTTTTAAATATAAAAGAGGAACGCAAACCTGAGTTATCAGCCCAGTTAGTAGCAGAGAATGTAGCATTGCAGTTGGAGCGTCGAGTAGCATTTAGACGTGCGATGAAGAAGGCGGTAGCAACATCAATGCGCTTTAACGCAAAAGGGATACGGATAAATTGTGCCGGTCGTCTAGCAGGAGCTGAGATAGCAAGAACAGAATGGTACAGAGAAGGTCGAGTGCCGCTTCATACAATCAGAGCAGATATCGATTATGGATTTGCAGAAGCGAATACCACCTTTGGTATTATAGGTATCAAGACTTGGATATTCAGAGGTAATTTCTATTTTGGGAAAGAGGCTCGCAAGTTAGAAGAGCAACGCAAGATGAGAAGTCAGAAGCATATAGAGGAAGTTGTGGAGGCTGCAAAAGTCGATTTAGCTAAAGAGGAATCTTCAGCGGCAGCGGCTGACACTGTTAAAGAAGAGTCTGTCAAGGCAGATGAAAATAAAGATGACAATAAGAAGGATAGCTAGATAGAATTATTTAGCAAGAGATACAAACATGTTAATGCCTAAGAAGGTTAAATACCGAAAGCGTCAGAAAGGACGTAGTCGAGGAACAGCGTGGCGTGGTTCGAATATAAGTTTTGGAGCATATGCGCTACAGACACTAGATCCTGGCTGGATTACAGCACGCCAGATAGAGGCAGCTCGTGTTGCGATATCGAGAGGTATCAAGCGAGGCGGGAAGGTTTGGATTCGAATATTTCCAGACAAGCCATTAACGAAGAAACCGTTAGAAGTCAGGATGGGAAAAGGTAAAGGGACACCTGAGGTTTGGGTTGCTAGAGTAAAGAAGGGTAGAGTATTGTTTGAATTAGACGGAGTAGATATTGAAACTGCAAAGCATGCTTTACTACGAGCTTCACATAAGTTGTCAGTTAAGACGAGGATTTTAGCGAAGGTTGAAAGAAGGTTTGCAAGATGAAGGCAGATAAGTTACGAGATTTTTCAGAGGAGGAGTTGATGAGCCGTCTGTCTGATCTTAAGAAAGAGTATATGAAGCTACGTTTTCGTCATGCAACATCGCAGTTAGAGAGTCCTATGGAGATACGGAAGATCCGTCGAACAATTGCACGAGGGCTAACAATATTAACTAGCAAACGAGCAGGAAAGGAAGAGGTAAGCTAGAGGATATGGTTGAAGATCAAACTAATAGCAGCTTGAAGGAGAGTGTGAAAAATCGGAAGCATAGAGTTGGGGTGGTAGTTTCCAACAAGATGAATAAGAGTGCCGTAGTGGCAGTCAAACGTATGACGACACATAAAATGTTTAAGAAAATTATCTCTAGAACCAAGAAGTACCATATCCATGACGAGAGTAATGAGTTGGGGATAGGAGATAAGGTTAAGATAGGTGAGACACGTCCACTTTCGAAGCTTAAGCGATGGGAATTACTAGAAGTGTTAGAGCGTTCGGCAAGGTAAAATAGAATATTATGATTCAGTTAAATACAGTTTTAGATGTCGCAGACAATTCGGGAGCCAAGAAAGTGACCTGCATTAGGGTTTTAGGTGGATCGACCAGTCGATATGCGACAATAGGAGACCTTGTCAAAGTTGCTGTAAGTGAGGCAGTACCGCATGGAACAGTAAAAAAAGGGAAGGTTCATAATGCGGTTGTAGTGAGGATAAAGAAAGAAATCAGGCGTGCGAATGGTACATATGTGCGATTCGGAGATAATGCGGCAGTAATTCTTGATGATCAAAAAGAGATGATAGGAACAAGGATTTTTGGTCCTGTTGGGCGTGAATTAAGGTGGAAGAAATTTATGAAGATCGTATCATTAGCACCGGAGGTGCTCTGATGAAGATAAGAAGAGATGATATGGTCAAAGTTATTTATGGGGCAAGCAAAGGTAAAACAGGTAGGGTACTAGAGTCGATGCCAAAAGAGGGAATGATCATAGTAGAGAAGGTTAACGTAGTGAAGCGCCATCAACGACCAACGCAAGATAATCGTCAAGGTGGTATAATTGAGAAAGAGGCGAAAATAGATGTCTCGAAGGTAATGTTAATCTGTCCTCAGTGCGACAAGCCAACAAGAGTTCAGTATAAGAGATTAGAAGATAGTAGCAAAGTACGAATATGTGCGAAATGCTCAGAAGTGGTTAAGGTTGGATAGATGGCAACATTAAGCAAGAAATATAAGAAGGAAGTGATTCCGGCCTTGATGAAAGCAAATGGCTATAAAAATGTGATGCAGATGCCAAAGCTTTCAAAGATCGTGATAAATATGGGGCTAGGTGAGGCAACTCAGAATCCTAAGATAGTAGATGTCGGGATTTATACACTCACCCGTATATCAGGACAGAAGCCGATAGTGACTAAAGCTAAGAATGCGATAAGTAATTTCAACTTACGCGAAGATGTTTCGATAGGAGTTATGGTGACATTGCGTGGCAATATGATGTATGAGTTTTTAGAGCGACTAATAGTGTCAGCAATTCCACGAATAAGAGATTTCAAAGGGATATCCCCAAATGCGTTTGATGGATCTGGTAATTATACATTAGGGGTTAAGGAGAGCTTAATTTTCCCTGAGGTAGATTACGATAAGATAGAGAAGATTAAAGGCTTTAACATAACGATAGTCACAACGGCATCAAGCGACAAAGAGGGTCATAGTCTCTTGAAGGCGTTAGGGATGCCGTTTAGGAACTAAAGGAGAGATCAAGGTGGCGAAGAAATCGATGATCGCCAAGCAGCAGAGGCGTCCTAAGTTTAAGGTACGTAGCTACAGTCGCTGCAAGATTTGTGGTCGACCGCGAGGTTTTTTAAGAAAATTTGAATTGTGCAGGATCTGTTTTAGACGCCTTTCGTTGGAAGGTAGGATTCCGGGCGTAACAAAGAGCAGCTGGTAATGAAGAGGAAGAAAAACTAATGAGTATGAGCGATCCGTTAGCAGATATGCTTACTAGGATTAGAAATGCGATTGCAATGAATCATAAGCGAGTGGTTATCCCACATTCTGTTATAAAAGGGGAAATTGCGGCATTACTAAAAGAAGAAGGTTTTGTAGAAAATTTCAAAATTGTCCGATCAAGTCTGAATCGTCACAACATTGAAATTGGGTTGAAGTATTATAAAGGGAAACCTGCAATTTACGGTTTGAAGCGAGTATCGAGACCTGGACTGCGTGTCTATAAAAAGAGTAAAGATATTCCATCAGTTTTTAGTGGTCTAGGGGTAGCGATTATGTCAACAAGTAAAGGGATTCTTTCGGATAAAGAAGCAAGGCTGCATAAAGTTGGCGGCGAGATTCTCTGTTATATCTGGTGATAAGGAAAAATGTCTAGGATAGGAAAGAAGCCAGTTGATTTGCCTACAGGCGTGATAGTTGATATCAAGCAAAATGATGTTACAGTTAAGGGTAAGCTAGGAGAGATCACCCGTGAATTTCATCATAAGATATCGATTAATCTAAAGGATTCGCAGGTGATAGTTAAGCGCCCCGATGATTCCAATAAGAACAAGGCCCTGCATGGTTTAACCCGAGCACTGTTAGCTAATATGGTTCAAGGTGTGACGGAAGGATTCTCCAAACGATTACTTATAGAAGGTGTTGGTTATCGTTGTGCTCAAAAAGGGAAAGGGCTTGAGTTTTTGTTAGGTTATAGTCATCCAATAATGATGAACCCTCCTGATGGAGTAGAGTTTGAAGTGATAAAGCCAACTGAGCTTATTGTCAAAGGTATTGATAAGGAAAAGATAGGACAGATAGCAGCAAACATAAGGAATCTACGTCCTCCAGAGCCGTATAAGGGTAAGGGTATAAGATTTTCAACAGAGCGAATCAGGCGTAAGGCAGGTAAAGCTGCCGCTAAGAAATAGAGTAGAATAAAATTTTATGAAACGAAAATTAGGAGTAAGAGCAAAAGCTCTAATGGCTAGGCGAGCACGGGTTCGAAGGAAGATTTCAGGTTCTGCCGATCGTCCACGTGTTTCTGTTAGATTTACTAATAAGAATATTATAGTTCAGCTTGTAAACGATGACAAAGGTTCAACTCTAGCTTATGTTGCAACCGGAGTGAAAAGTAGCAAATTGACTGGTAATAATTTAGAGTCTGCAAAGCAGGTTGGTTCTACTGTAGGTGAAGAAGCATTAAAGTTAGGCTTAAAAGAATTAGTGTTTGATCGTGGTTCAAGGAGATATCATGGCAAAGTTAAGGAGGTTGCAACAGCAATCCGAGAGAAAGGGTTGCTACTTTGAAAAATAGTGATAGTAATCGTCGTCAGCCCCGTCGTGCAAAACCAAGCGAGCAAGAAGATTCGCGTGAAAATGAGTTGTTAGATAAAGTCATCTTTGTAAATCGAGTTGCGAAAGTAGTAAAGGGAGGACGTCGGTTTTCATTTACAGCGTTGGTTGTTGTTGGTGACAGGGCAGGGAAAGTAGGTCTTGGAACCGGCAAGGCAAATGAGGTTCCAGAAGCAATTCGTAAAGCAATCGTGGTAGCAAAGAAGGAGATGATTGAAGTTTATCTTCGTGGTGGAACAATCCCTCATGAGATGATTGGTCATTTTGGAGCTGGACGGTTATTAATGAAGCCTGCCTCACAAGGTACAGGTGTCATAGCAGGAGGAGCCGTTCGATCTATAATGGAAGCTGTTGGTGTGCAGGATATATTAACTAAATCATTAGGTTCTTCAAATCCGAATAATTTGGCACTTGCTACTATGGACGCGCTCAAACATTTAAAAGATCCAGAACAGATAATTCGAGCAAGAGAAAGTTAGAAATATGGAACTACTAAGTAAGCTTAGCCCAGCTAAAGGCTCGAAGCGCTCTCGCAAGCGGGTCGGACGAGGTACAGGGAGCGGTCATGGCAAGACATGTGGTACAGGTCACAACGGTCAAAACTCAAGAGCAGGAGCTGCTAGGAAACGGGGATTTGAAGGTGGACAAACTCCATTAGCAAGGCGTCTGCCAAAGTTTGGGTTTACTAATATTTTCCGTGAGGAGTATGAAATAGTTAATATAGGAAAACTTGCGACTCTTGAGATGGAAAGTAACGAAGTGACTCCGGAGCTTATGATAAAAAAGAATTTGGTCAGGTCACGTCGAAAGATCAAGATTCTAGGTGAAGGCGATATTAAAGTAGCATTAATAGTAACTGCAAATAAATTTAGCAAACAAGCCGAAGAAAAGATAGTAGCTGCCGGCGGCCAAGTCAAAGTTGTACGCAAATGATCGGTCAAAGTTTAGCAGGTATAGCAAAGATTCCAGAGCTAAAGAATCGTATTTTATTTACTTTAGCGATGCTAATAGTGTTTAGGATTGGATCTCATATCCCGCTTCCTGGTGTAAACAAGGTGGCGCTAGCTGATTTTTTTCAGAATATGTCAGGCACGATGTTTGAGTTCTTTGATATGTTTACTGGATCAAACTTTTCGCAAGCGACAATATTTGCACTTGGGATTATGCCTTACATTTCAAGCTCTATTATCCTGCAGCTAATGACAACAGTCATTCCATACTTAGAAAAGCTAAAGAAGGAGGGTGAGCGAGGTCGCAAGCAGATCACTCAGATCACTCGTTACGGTACGATTATATTAGCAACAATCCAAGGGATGGGGATATCATTTTGGCTAGAGTCGTTGCAGTCGCCAGGTGGTGTTGGAGCAGTATCAGAACCTGGATGGTCATTTCGTTTAATGACAGTAATAACAGTAGTGGCAGGAACATCATTTTTGATGTGGTTAGGCGAGCAGATAACAGAGCGAGGTATAGGAAATGGGATTTCCTTAATTATTTTTGCAGGAATTGTTGCCGATATTCCATCTGCTATTTTCCAAACATTTGAACTTGTTTCAATTGGTCAGATAAATCTAATCATAATTCTTGCTCTAATTGTATTTATGTGTTTTGTGTTAGGTGCAATAGTCTTTATGGAGTCAGCCCAGCGACGATTGACAATCAATTATGCCAAACGTATGATGGGTCGTAAGATGTTAGGCGGCACAAGTAGTCATCTTCCATTGAAGGTGAATACAGCTGGTGTTATTCCTCCTATTTTTGCGTCATCAATTATTATGCTACCGGCAACATTACTGATATTCTTAGATCCGTCAAATAGTTCAGGATCGTGGCTTTCAACTTTATCTGGTTCGCTTCAGCCTGGTCGACTGTTCTATGAGATATTCTATGTTGGGGCAATATTCTTTTTCTGCTACTACTATACTGCGATGATTTTTAATCCAACTGAAATTGCAGATAACTTAAAAAAATCTAATGCAAATATCCCAGGAATCCGCCCTGGTGCACCGACTGCTGCTTATATTGAGCAAGTTCTTACCCGCTTAACATTTACTGGTGCGTGTTATTTGTCATTAATTTGTGTGCTACCTGATATTCTGATTACTCAGTTAAATATCCCTTTTTATTTTGGTGGCACCGGCTTGCTAATTGTGGTTGGTGTAGGGATGGATACCATGTCGCAGATTCAATCACATCTAGTGATGCGCCATTACGATGGTCTAGTGAAAAAAGGTACTATTAAAAGTAGGCGAGGCTAAGAGGCAACAATATGCGTATAATTTTTTTAGGTCCACCAGGGGCAGGCAAAGGAACACAAGCTAAGAAGATCTGTGCTGCCTATAATATACCCCAAATATCAACCGGTGATATCTTAAGAGTAGCGGTTGCAAATAAAACTAAGATCGGATTAGAAATCAAGAGCATCATGGAGTCTGGTCAACTGGTTTCAGATAGTATAATTATTAATGTTATCAACGAGCGGTTAGATCATTTTGATTGCAAATCAGGCTACCTACTAGACGGATTTCCAAGAACAGTTACACAAGCTAAAGTATTAAGTGAAATGCTTGATAACAAAGGTGATAAGATAGATTATGTAATAGATATTAATGTCGAACTAGATGAGTTGGTAAGGCGTATTACAGGGCGTAGGATATGTGAATCGTGTTCACAGATGTGGCATATAGAGTTTCTCCCTCCAAGTAAAGATGGTTTTTGTGATAACTGTGGAGGCAAACTATACCAACGAGCTGATGATGTAGAGGAGACCATTAAGAAGCGTTACAATCTTTATAAGGATCAATCTGATGCTTTGAATGCTTACTATAGCGATCAAGGAATTTACCATAAATTTGATGGCGCTATTGCGATTGATCAGCTGACAAAACAGATAGAAACTTTGATAAAAGGCGATTAATGGCTATTAGTTATCGTACAGCAGAGGAGATTGAAAAATTGCGTGTTGCAAATCAGATTGTAGTAGCAGCGCACAAACATTTAGAGCAGCTGGTGAAACCTGGTGTTACTACTAAGCAGTTAGATAAAGAGGCAGAAGAACTTATTTTAGATCTGAACGGTCGCCCATCATTCAAGGGTTATAGAGGATTTCCAGCGACGCTATGTGTTGCTATCAACGATCAGGTTGTGCATGGCATTCCTAGTGATCGGGAATTACAAGCTGGTGACATTGTAGGTCTTGACCTTGGAGTGGAATGTAAAGGTTATTATGGCGATGCCGCGCAGACAATAGCTGTCGGGAAGATATCATCTAAAGCGCAAGATTTAATTAATGTAACGAGAGAATCTTTGTATCAAGGGATAAGTAAGATAAAAGCAGGTGGCAGGTTAAGTGATATTTCTCATGCTATTCAATCTTATGTGGAAAGTCATAACTATTCAGTGGTAAAATCTTTTGTAGGTCATGGTATAGGTGTATCACCTCATGAAGATCCACAGGTTCCAAATTTTGGTCCACCAGGTCATGGAGTGAAGTTAAAGGATGGGATTGTTCTTGCAATTGAACCGATGGTAAATGAGGGTGTTGCCGACATTGAAATTTTAGATGACGACTGGACTGCAGTGACTACCGATGGCAAGTTGTCAGCACATTTTGAGCATTCAGTGGCATTATTAGATGGTGAAGCAATAATATTGAGCGAATTTAATTAAAAGAGTTGAATTGTTAAAAATATATGTTAAAATCAATGGTTTTATTGAGCAAAGTTTAGAGCGAGAGAGATATGAAGGTACGAGCGTCGGTTAAACCTATGTGCGATAAGTGCAAGGTAGTGAAACGCAAAGGAGTCATTCGTGTTATATGCGAGAACCCAAAACATAAGCAGCGACAAGGATAAGGAAATTAATTAGTATGGCACGTATTGGAGGAATAGATATTCCGCGTCAAAAGCGGATCGAAATTGCGTTAACATATATTTTTGGGATAGGACTATCAACATCTAAAAAGATATTAAAGGCAGCAAATGTTGACCCCAACATGCGAGTAAAAAATCTGACAGATAGTGATGTAAATAATTTACGAAGTATTATTGAGAAGCAGTATCAGATAGAAGGCGATCTTCGGCGCGAAACCCAGATGAATATTAAGCGCTTGATGGATATAGGTTGTTATCGAGGATTGCGTCATCGTAAGGGATTGACAGTCAGAGGTCAACGGACTAGGACAAATGCTAGGACACGAAAAGGGCCAAAACGGACTTCAGGATCAGGTCGACGTAAGGAACAGAAAAAGTAACAACCATTAGGTGATATTATGGCAGATAAGAAAGATACAAAAGCGTCAAGTAAGAAGCGATCAAAGACAGTAGGAGCGGTAGGTGTGGCTCATATACGCTCTACTTTCAATAATACAATAGTGACGCTAACCGATCCATCAGGAGCTACTATTTCGTGGTCAGCAGCTGGAGCAGAAGGATTTAAAGGGTCACGCAAGTCGACTCCATATGCAGCTCAGGTTACAGCTGAGTCGGCTGCCAAGAAAGCGATAGCGATGGGGTTGCGTAAAGTTGATGTATATATGAAAGGACCTGGAGCAGGTCGTGAAGCAGCGGTTCGTGCGTTGCAGACTGCAGGGTTAGAAATAGAATCAATTAAAGATGTAACATCGATTCCACATAATGGGTGCAGACCGTCTAAACGACGACGAGTTTAATAAGGTTAGAGAGGGTAATTTGGCAAGATATAAAGGCTCTGTTTGTAGATTATGCAGACGAGAGGGACTAAAGCTTTTCTTAAAAGGTACACGATGCGTATCGAGCAAGTGTGCGATTGAGCAACGCAATTTCGCACCAGGTCAGTTTGGGTTAAGTAGAGTCAAAGTTAAAGAGTATGGAACTCAGTTGCGAGAGAAGCAGAAGGTCAAACGGTTGTATGGTGTATTAGAGAAACAGTTTCGGATCTACTTTAAGAGAGCGGATCGGGCAAAAGGTGTAACTGGCACGAACTTGATTGTAATTTTAGAATCACGCTTTGATTCAGTGTTATCTCGTGCTGGATTAGTTACATCAAAGGTTCAATCGCGACAAGTTATATCTCACAACCATTTAACATTAAATGGTAAGAAGGTAAATATTCCGTCGATATTGTTAAAAGAGGGTGATGTTATACGAGTAAAAGAGAAGAGCCGCAATCTAGATATTTTTAAAAGCGCTATTGATAATGTTATAGAGTCACAAATACCAGAGTGGCTTGCTTTAGATAAAAATGAGATGTCGATAACTTTATTAGCTGCTCCGACACGAGATAGTGTCAGAACACCTATTCAGGAACGATTTATAGTTGAGCTTTATTCAAAGTAAATTATTAAGTAAGGAGATAAAATGCTACTAACCTCAAGAAGGTTGGTTAAACCAAGGAAATTAGAGACTGATCTTAAGAGTCAAACAGATACTTATGGTCGGTTTATAGCAGAACCGTTTGAGCGAGGAGTAGGAACAACGATAGGCAACTCTTTAAGGCGACATTTGCTATCTTATATTACAGGCTCTGCGGTAGTTGCAGTTAAGTTTGAAGGAATATTCCATGAGTTTTCGTCCATTGACGGAATTGTCGAAGATATTTCAGAGATTATACTCAACATAAAACAGTTATCATTGGTTAAAGAGGGCTCTGATGAAGAAGACAAGCTTATCAGGTTACAAGCAACAGGAGAAGGCGAAGTTACTGCGGGGATGATTGAAACGCCAGATCAGATTAAAATACTTAATCCTAAAGCACATATCGCGACAATTACAGATTCAAATGCAAGTTTAAAAATTGAGATGTTGGTCCGTAGTGGTCAAGGCTATTCACCATCAGAAGAGCATTCTGATATTAATTGGGATATAGATGTTATCCCTGTTGATGCGATTTTTTCACCAGTGCTCAATGTTGCGTTTAGAGTGGAGAAGACAAGGGTAGAACAGTCGACAGATTATGATAGACTGATTATTGATGTTACTACTAACGGTGCAATAAATCCACAAGATGCGATTGCACTTGCTGCTAAAAATATAAAAGATCATATGCAGATCTTCATTAATTTTGAAGAGGAAGAAGAGGTGCCAGTTGCCAAAATCAACGAGGGGCGACTCAAGATTGCAAAAAATCTTCTTAAAAATGTAGAGGAGCTGGAGCTTTCAGTTAGATCTTATAACTGTTTAAAAAATGCAAACATCAAGAATCTTGTAGAGCTGGTTTCTAGAACAGAAACAGATATGTTGAGGACAAGAAATTTTGGTCGCAAATCATTAAACGAGATCAAAGAGATTTTAAATGAGCTCGGGCTAAACTTGGGAATGGATGTTGAAGCATATAGAGAAGAGATTAATATCCTAGAAAAAGATACTAACTCTTTTATGATGTAGAGAAAGTTATAAGGATCAAGAACAATGCGTCATCTAAATAGTAAAAAACGTTTTAATATGTCCGGTAGTCATCGGAAGGCAATGTTTCGTAACATGGCCACATCGTTACTTGATATTGAGCGAATCACAACAACCTTGCCCCGTGCTAAGAAATTACGAAGTGTTGCAGAGAAGATCATTACACTCGGCAAGAAGGGAACCCTTGCTACTCGCAGGAAGGCGGCCGGATTTGTGAGAGACAAGTCGGTGGTGGCAAAGATTTTTTCAGAACTATCTGACAGGTATAAAGATAGGGCAGGTGGGTATACTCGAATTTATAAGCTAGGTATTAGAAATGGCGATGCCGCTCCAATGGCTATCATAGAGCTTGTTGATAGAAATGAAGCACATGCTCCGAAAAAACGGCGGCGTATTATTAAAGAGTCTGACGAGTCATAGATTTTAATCATACCGGTTTACTTCCCTTAAATTATTTTCTCTGTAGTAGGGGGCTTATAGTTTAAGTGATTCCATAGAATGCCCATAGTCCAAATAGCATAATGACTATAAATAGGATCGACATCCCTCCACCTGCTCTCACAAAATCGAGAGTTGTATATCGACCAGGACCCATCATAAGTGCATTAACCTGATGTGTCGGGAGTATAAACGAATTAGAAACTGCAAGCCCTACAACCAATGCTGCTATCCTAGGATCCGTATTGGCATTTTGTGCCATACTAATTGCGATCGGCACCAGTAGGACAGTTGCGCCAACATTAGATATTACCAATGTAAATAGTGTCGACATCACTGCAATCACAAGTAGTAGCATCAATGGTGATATATCACCTAACCCATTTAGGACCATATTTGCTATATACTCTGCAGCTTTAGATTTTTGTGTTGCTAACCCAAGTGGTATCAATCCAGCTAGCAAAAAGATAGTTCGCCAATCTACCGCCTTATATGCATCGTCAACAGAGAGCGTTTTTGTCAAGATCATAAGTAATGCACCAGTCATAAGGCATACAGAGAGCGTTAATTCGATTCCTAAATATGTTGCAAACAGTCCTTTTGAGAAGAGTAATGTTAAGGCTACTCCAAATGAGAATAGCGCTGTCTTCATCTTATGAACTTCAAAGATGTCTTGTATGGAATCAGCAGAAGGGAGCAATAGATCAGATGAGTTTTTCAGCTTCACAAATGAATGCCAAGTACCATATAAGAGCAGAGTATCACCAACTTGGAGTGGAATATTGACGTGTGAACCACGAAATACTTTTCCTTTTCTATAGATTGCTGTTGTTGATATTCCAAAATTGTGGATAAACTTATTTTGGCGCAATGTTTTGCCGATCAGACTACTTTCAGGTGATATAATTGCTTCAAGATAACCAGTATTTGTATTATCAAGCGCTCGTTCAAAAATATCCAATTTCGGCTTGATTTGAAATCCATAGTAGTCAGCAAGCTGTTTGACATTATCAATATGACCTAATACTCCAATTAGATCACCTTTACTTATCTGGTTAGCCTGACTTGGCGATACGATAATCTCATTGGAATTCTTATTTTTTATTGCAACCACAGTTACAAAAAACATTTCGCGACTATTTAGTTCCTTTAATGTTTTACTCTTAAACTTTAAATCGTCGGTAGCAATAAGCTCAAATACTTTTAGAGATGCACTATACTTTGCTAATAGTTTTAACGAACCACCTACCTGTTCACCTGAAGTTGTTCTCTTAGCTGGTAATATTATAGGTCCTAATATTATAAAGTATCCTATCCCAGCAGCAACTAACAGTAGTCCGATCGGTGTTACAGAAAAGAGCCCAAACGGCTCTAGGTTGGCAGTTGCTAAAAGATCGTTCAAGAGTATGAGGGGCGATGAGCCAACTAATGTGACTGTCCCGCCTAATATAGCACAAAAGCCCATTGGCATTAAAAGTTTCGACAGTGGGATATTTAGTTGTCGTGAGACTCGCATTGTTGCTGGCATAAATAGGGCAGCTGCACCTATATTTTGCATGAAGCTTGAGATTATCGCAACCGTTCCTGAAATACCAGCAATTAACCTAGGTAGCGAAGCACCTGAAAATCTTATTATAGGTGCTGCCACGCGATTCATTAGACCGGTTTTATCTAGTCCTGCCCCAATTATTATAACTGCAATGATTGATATTACTGCATTTGACGAGAAGCCACTAAATGCCTCACTTGGAGTTACTAGCCCTAATATAGGCAACAATACCATCATAATAATTGCCACAACATCAACCCTGACTAGCTCGGTTATAAAAAGAAATATTGCTATAACAATAACTATCAATACTAATGTGATTTCAAAAGTTAACGCCTGTTCCATAAGTAGTAATTACTCCATCGGAACAATAGTAAATGTGGGGATTGAGCTGATAGGATTATCACTGATTTCGTTATTTTCTTGAACATAACTAGGTTCAATAGTTACAAGATCAATATCATCACGTTCAGATACAATATCTTGCAGGAATTGATCTAATTCGGCTACTACCACTTTGGACTCAAATTTAATATTCTGGTTACTAGCCCTAGCTTTAAAGATTGCAACACCTTTATCACGTTGAGATTTTATTAAATCTTCACTTGCAATTTTTATGATATCGGCTGAAAAAAACTTACGGATTATATTGTATTGATAAATGTTAACTGCAAGAATTTCATAGTTCATACGAGTACTAAGATCTATTGCATATTGGATCAATTCATCAGAAAAACCGATATCCTTTCCTATTACTAGCAATATAGGTTTTGCACCAATCTTACCTACATCTTCATCATCAATATTAACTGTTTGAGTCATAATCTAGCTGACAAAACTATAGCTTGGCATCAAATTACCGACATAAGTTATCCAGAATATAAAAATAGGCATGATTTACTATTGTCTATTTTGCATTCGTTGATATTCTCTCTTTCTCTTGAATATAAATGATAAAGAGAGAATTCAGTGATATGAGTGTTGCAAAGTATGTTAGTAGTCTAAGAGCGACGGATGTTATTTTCTTCATAGTACTTACCAGATAAATATTTTAACTTTCCAACAAGGAATTATACCGTAATTTAAACTTTATTAATCTTTTTTATTCTTTCCCTTTTCGGTCGGTGGAGTGTCGGTATCAATTATTTCAACCTCATTTTCAATAGAATCGTTCTGACTAGGCTCATCAGAAATATGATCTCCTATATCAATATCTTCTAGTGCCCCTTTAAATTCAGTTGTGATACTCTCTTTAATGCTAGCAGGGCTTAAACTAGAGCTTGAACTCTCGTCGTCAAAAGGATTAAGCTCACTCTGGACATCACTACTTATTTGACCTAGTGCACTTTTTGCATCATCAATATGGCGAGTAAGTTCAAAGTAGATCTTGCCAAGTGTTCTTGCAACCTCAGGAATCCTCTTCGGACCTACAAATATCAGTGCAACTGCAAGAATTATTACAATCTCTTGTATGCCAAAACCAAACATAGATACCTTATGCTACTAAATATTAATATTTCCTCGACTAAAGGAGGGCTTCTTTCTCTACAAATAATCGCATATTTGTCTTTTTTTAGCTACTTTAAACTCTAAATGAAATATAATACTATTGTGACTGAATCGACTCTAGCCCTATTTAAAATCTATCATAAAGATACTGCTTTGTTTAAGATTTAATAAATGAAATTTGATATGTTACTAAAATTACGATTAAAAATTTTGTATAATCAGGTCAGCAAAGATCGCAACTCTAAATTGCGCTACCTTCTCTTAGCAACGTTTGTTGCACTATTTGTGACAGGTGAGTATATCGTTTTCAGCCGTTTAATTAGACATCTTGATAATCTTCCATTAGATGTAGGTGAACTGTTGATCATACAGTTATTAAATACATTAGTTTTGATGATTTTTGGAATGTTATTTTTTTCTAACATAATTGCATCATTATCAACCTTATATATTGCTAAAGATCTAGAGCTACTCTGCTCGTCACCAATTACTTCGTGGCGACTCTATTTCGCACGCTTATTGATGTCTATCAGTAGGTCGTCTTGGATGGCAATATTGTTCGGGATCCCAATTTTTGTTGCATATGGCAACCTCTATTTTGCCTCGTATTGGTATTATCCTGCGATGATTACAATTCTAATACCGTTTATCATATTTCCTGCTGTTGCTGCTTCGTTGATTGTTATGCTACTCGTTCGATATGCACCTGTCCGGCAGACTTATCAGATATTATTATCACTTGGCGTTGCTTTTATTGGAGCTATTGTACTATTTCTCCGATTTACTAAACCTGAAAAGTACTTTAGACAAGATATCCCAGATGAAATGATCATTGAATATGTAGAGAGTTTGAAAATACCAGATTTAATTTGGCTCCCATCCTCAATGTTGACTTCTGGACTAAAATATGCTGCATTTTATGACTGGAATTCATATTTCATGCAACTTGGATGGCTCATTACTTATGCTATGATAGCATTAATAGTTGCATACTTTATTGCAAAAGCGTACTACCTGCAAGGGTGGGCAAACTCTTATGGTTCAAAAGAGATAATGACAACCGGCAATGAAAATCTTTTTTATCGAATCATTGACAAAATTCTAACTCCATTTGGAGCTATGATTAAAAGTCATTCTATTAAAGATATAAAACTCTTTTGGCGTGAGGCAGGACAGTGGTCGCAACTTTTTATGCTCGCAGCGTTAGTCGCAGTCTACATATTTAATATTAAAAACTTGCCTGTCGAAACAGTCTATCTTAAAAACCTGATTGCAGTTGCAAATATAGGGCTATCAGGAGTATTGCTTACTGCTATCTCTGCTCGATTTGTCTTTGGAGCGGTCTCCTTTGAAGGAGAATCATTTTGGATTATAAAATCTGCACCTATTAATCCGTTTAGCTATCTTATCGCAAAGTTTTTCTTATATCTTATACCGGTAGTTGTAATGGCTCAAATTATAGTTGTAGTTTCAAATTGGCTACTAGATGTTGACCAATATATTATGATCCTCTCATCTATTGTCGCACTAGGTCTATCAATAGCAATGACAGGGCTCGGGATTGGATTTGGGGCAATGGTTCCATACTTTAATTATGAAAATCAGGCAGAAATTGGAACTACTCCAGCGGCGATGATTTTTATGATGTTAGGTCTGCTGCTCTCGGCACTTACCGTAGCTTTAATCGCACAGCCGGTTAGAATTTATCTACTCAATGCTTACTTAAATAGAAATTTGCCAAATGATATGGTCGAATTACATTTTATATTACTAACACTACTATTCTTGTTAGTAACTATTCTCTCGCTAAAGCTAGGTGCCAATAGAATTATGAAAATGGATCTATAATTAACTGCTTAATTGTCACTTTCCATTTCAAACTCAACTGAACATATATTATCACTCATTGGAGTGGCCTTTATCTGCTCACAAATAAACCAACCAGGTATTAGGAGCACCTGTTGACCCTCTACAATAAGTGGTAATTTATGACGAATCCTATCTGGAATAGATTTTTCGATCATATATTTTTTGAGTGATTTACGGTGACCATTATTTATCAGGTAATCACCTCCGATTCGCTGCCTGATAGAAGAACTCAACTGGTTGATCTTATCAAGGTCAACATTGAATTTACTTTCAGCTTTATAATTTGCCATAATGGTCAACTTTCCTAACGATTCTATCTTTAGCTCAAGTGGAATTTTAAACGGTTCAGAAATTGATTGGGTTATATTTGAACCTTTTTCGATATAGAGACCATCATGATCAAGGCAGAATGAAAAATTTTGATAAAGATTAACCGTTGAACCAAGCTTCTTTGCAATCAATAATTTATCAAGATCAGCTAGCTTCTTGTTCGTTAATACTCGATCGTCAAGACCATTGTTCCTTGCAAAAAGTCTGTAGATTGCATAACGAATCGTCATCTCGACTTGGAGAAGTTCATCAATATTAAGACCATTTTTTCTTTCAACTTTTCTTAACTTTTCAACAGCCACATTTTCTATATAATCAGATTGCGCTTTTATTAATTGAGTAAGATTCGCAATTGATCGTACTGCAGTTGGCTCTTCTTTTACTAGTTCTGGAATAATATTATGCCTGATACGGTTGCGTCTATAGAGATCTGTTTCGTTAGATGGGTCACTGATGTATGTAAGATTTGCCTTCTTAAGCCATCCTAGGATGGTTTTCTTCTCGGTATTGAGGATAGGGCGAATATAAACATCACGGATAGGGGGGATGCCACCAAACGCTTTCGGACCTGCCCCCCTTAGCATCCACAATATAGAGGTTTCAACTGAATCATCTAATGTGTGGCATGTGACTATTTTGTCTCCAAAGTTATCCTTAACAAGAGAG
>JBLYYQ010000045.1:0-6137 GCA_048550035.1 Nitrospinota bacterium | reverse complement strand
GATAATATTGCTTTGGAAATAGAGCGGCTCTTATATCAAGGTGAGTGCAACTGCGCTTACTGGCATGGAAGCTTCGGAGGTTTATATCTTTCTCATTTACGCCATGCTCTATACTCAGCCTTAATAAAAGGAGAAAAGATTTTAGAGGAGGCTCTTAATGAAAATCAAAAATGGCTCAATATAACTATTGCCGATTATGATCGGGATTTAAGTGATGAGATTACACTATCTAATCCAGAGCTAACTGTCATAGTAGATTGCAACTATGGAGGCTCGCTACTGAATCTTGACTATAAACCAGAAGCGTTTGCTCTATCTAATACTATCCGCCGTCGAAAAGAGTTCTATCATAAAAAAATAGAAACTATAGCCAGTAGCAATGATGGTGATCAACCTAGATCTATTCATGATTTTGTTCAGGCTAAAGAAGAGGGATTAGAAGATTTTTTGCAATATGATAAATACCTACGTCGCTCATTCTTAGAGTACTTATTCGTAAGTGATATAGATTTTGAGACTTTCAACAAAGGAGAGTATGAAAATATCGAAGGTATCACAGATGCTCCTTATAATATAACTAAGCTCAAAAATAAAGACGGCTCTACTATCCCTCTAATTAATGCTAATTTCAGGTTGCCTGTTGAACCTCAAATAAATCTAGATATCTCAAAAGAGTTTGTTATGAACGATCAAGACCCGTCTCTTGAAGTCCGTTATCAGCTAAGTAGTGATAAATTATCAAACAGAGAATTTTTCTTCTTAACTGAATTAAATTTTAATCTCTTAACTGACCAATCCGATGACAGGTATTGGTCTGCAGGTAATATTGAGAACCAGCGTCCACTTTTAAGAGAGACTCTAATAGAAGATGATGTAACAAAGGTTGGGTTAGTTGATGATTATTTCAAATTTGAGATTATTGTTAGTTCATCAACACCTATTACAGTATGGCGTTACCCGATTTATACTATTTCTCAATCAGAGGGAGGATTTGAGCGAACCTATCAAGGAAGCACTCTGATGTTGAAGCGTAAGATAAGATTTTTGCAAGATGAAAAAGTTTCGTTTAGTATTAAAGTTGAAATTAACAAAAGAGATTAAATTAAGAAATTGAAAGTTTTAAATTATTTAGATAAGTTGCAGTTTGAAGTTGCACTTAAGAAATTAGAAGCTCGCCAAAGTTTTGTGCCTGATAGAGTTAAAAAGGATGTTGCTAAAATAATCAGAAAGGTTCAACTGCAAAAAGATAAAGCGCTCTTTGATTATACTGCTAAGTTCGATAACGCAATCTACAATAAAAAAACTGTCAAAGTAGATCGGAGCGAACTAAAAAAAGCCTACAATCGTCTCCCTCGCAATCTTACTTTGGCACTTGAGTTAATTGCAAAACGGATAGAAAAGTTTCATATCAAACAGCTAGAATCTAGTTATGAAATCAAGGAGGGCAGGTCATCACTAAAGATGTCACTAACCCCTTTATCTGCTGTTGGGATATATGCACCAGGAGGGAAGGCTGCCTATCCTAGTTCAGTTTTAATGAGTGCTATACCTGCCAAAATCGCAAAGGTAGAAAAAGTAATATTGACAACTCCAACACCAAACGGTGTTCCAAACGATCTAGTATTAGCGGCGGCATGGATAGCAAAGGTGGATGAAGTTTATAAGGTAGGTGGTTCTCAGGCGATAGCAGCATTAACATTTGCGACTGAATCAATTCCGAAGGTAGATAAAATAGTAGGACCTGGCAACATATATGTTGCAGAAGCAAAAAGGCAGCTCTACGGTATCATCGATATCGATATGATAGCAGGACCGAGTGAGATATTGATATTAGCTGATAACTTGGCAGATCCAAAGCTGATAGGATATGACCTGCTAGCTCAAGCAGAACATGATGAGATGGCATATCCTATATTAGTTACAACCTCAAAACGGATCGCAACTCAAACTCAGATTGAGCTAAGTAAGGCATTGCTAACATTGCAACGTAAATCAATTGCAAAAGCGAGTATCAAAAATAATGGATTGATTTTGTTAGTAAAGGATATTGAAATGGGAATCAAAATTGTTAATAGAGTGGCACCTGAACATTTTGAGCTTCATGTAAAAAATAGTGACAGATATATCTCTAAGATAAAGAATGTAGGTGCATTCTTTATTGGTGAATATTCACCAGAAGCAATAGGCGATTATAGTGCAGGCGTTAACCATATATTACCAACTGGTGCAACATCAAGGTTTGGATCACCACTTGGTGT
Source organism: Nitrospinota bacterium (assembly GCA_048550035.1). Taxonomy (GTDB): domain Bacteria; phylum Nitrospinota_A; class UBA7883; order UBA7883; family JBLYYQ01; genus JBLYYQ01. The sequence continues at coordinate 3,879 of JBLYYQ010000045.1, read as the reverse complement.
CTATGACTTTATTAAACGTACATCAATTGTAAATCTTGCTAAACCTGAATTTGATAAGCTATCGGCTGCCACTATTGATATTGCAAATGCTGAAGGATTTACAGCTCATGCTCTAGCAGTGAAAGTCAGGATCAACAAGTTTGAAAATGAATCTTGATAAAAAAATTGATCGACCTCTGCCTCGCGATCTAGTTGCGAACATGAGCCAATACAGCCCATTATTAGATGAAGCTACTTGCATCCTTGATGCTAACGAATCTCCTTTTGAACTAACCTCTCAATTTAAGAAAAAACTAATAGCACTATTTGATGGCTTGCCACTACATCGTTATCCAGATCATACATGCTCTGCCCTCAAAGATAGTGCAGCTAAAATTGAAAATGTTGAACCTAGTAATATTGTTTTTGGGAACGGCTCTGATGAGCTAATAAATATTATAATATCAACATACGCAGATCCTAATGATTCACTCCTGATTTTTAATCCAACATTTTCAATGTATGAAACAGTTGCCACAATATTGAGCTTGGATGTTATTAAATCTGACCTCACCGAAAACTTTCAATACAATATTGATGAAGCTATTAAACTAGCTCAAAATTGCAACGTGAAGATCATTTTTGTCGCTCGACCTAATAATCCAGATGGCTCTATGTTGCCTAAAGAAGATCTTATTAAATTGGCAGAATCGGTTAAATCACTGATAGTAGTAGATGAAGCATATATTGACTATGCAACGGAAGAATCAGTTGGGACTATATTCAAAAAGTATCCGAATATTATAGTGATAAAGACTTTATCGAAAATTGGGTTTGCTGCTTTGAGATTAGGGTATCTGTTGGCTGATAAAAACCTTACTAAGCAATTAGACAAAGTTAGGATGCCATTTAATATCAATATGGTTTCGCAAATATTTGGTAGTTTTATATTTGATCATAAAAAAGATATTAATCATCTATTGCAATCTACTATAAACGAACGAGAGCAACTCTATACTGCGTTGAATGAAATTGATGGTGCCATAGCATATCGATCTGCTGCAAATTTTATATTGATAAAAGTTGTAAGTGACCCTGAGACTATCTTCAAGAAGCTACTTGAAGAAAAAATCAGGGTTCGTTGGTTTAGTGAGTCTAAGAAGCTAAGAAATTATTTTAGGATCACAATTGGGTTACCATCAGAAAACAAGATATTTCTTCATGCTTTCCAAACTATCATGAGTAGCCGATAAAAGGATCAGTAACAATTCTTAATAGGTAGTGACATTTGCCTGTGCATCGGACATTGAAATTGGTCTATTTTTAAACGAATCCCAAAGTGGCGATATTTCTCGAACCTTTTGTACAACATCCTTAACCGCCTCCACAATATAGTCGACGTCGTCCATACTATTTCCATGCCCAAATGAAAATCTGATTGAACCATGAGCTAACTCATGTGGTATCTTCATCGCCATTAGAACATGAGATGGTTCTAGCGACCCTGAGGAACAAGCAGAACCGGTCGAGATTAGAACTCCTTTCAAGTCTAACCTTATTAATAGAGCTTCTCCTTCTACACACTCAAATGAAATATTGCTGATGTTTGGGAGACGTTTAGTATTTATAGCGTTAATTTTAATATTGGGAATATCCCTTTTCAACTTCTCCTCTAATGAATTCCGAAGTAATTTACTATCTTTAACCTGTTGCTTCATATTTTTTAGACCGATCTCAACAGCTTTTGCAAACCCTAAAATAGCAGCAACATTTTCAGTCCCTGCCCTCTTTTTGAACTCATGGTGCCCACCATGAGTTAATGGATCAATCTTCACTCCTTTTTTGATATAGAGCAGCCCTACACCCTTTGGACCGTTAACTTTGTGTGCTGAAAATGATGCTAAATCGAGATCAAGTTTCTTAACATCTATCTCCTCTTTCATAAAACTCTGGACACAATCGGCATGAAAGAGTGCATTATGCTCTTTTGCGATTGATACCATCTCCTCTATCGGCTGTATGGAGCCAACCTCATTGTTGGCACTCATAACAGAAACAATAGCTGTCTTATCTGAAATATGATCTCTAAGATCGCTGATGCTAACTTCTGCTTCTTCGTTCACTTTCAAAGTTGTTAACTCTGATCCACCCTTTTGAAGATATTGAGCTGTAGATAAAATCGCTGGATGTTCAATCGCCGAAACCATTAGATGGTTACGCTCAGGACGAGATAACATTGCACCTTTGAGTGCTATATTATCTGATTCTGTTCCACCTGATGTGAAAATCACCTCTTTAGGTGACGCATTGATTACCTCTGCGATTAGATCTCTTGCTGACTGAATCTCTGCTCGCAATGATCTGCCAAAACTATGAGCTGACGATGGGTTACCCCACTGATCATGGTAATACCTATTCATAACCTCAATTACTTCTGGAAATGGACGGCTAGTTGCACTGTTATCAACATAAATTCGTTTATTCATTAGTTAACTCACTTTTCTTAAGTTATATCAACATTGTGCTAATCATATCATCTGATGCACGCTGACTATTCTGTTTAAATTTTACCTTGTCACCCTTCTTACCGTAACTGATTACTGCACTGTAATTATCATCTTGAGCCGAATATCTTGCAACTATTGCGTTTGCAGTTAACATTGAATCTCGTGATATTCCTCCTTTTAGTAATCCGGTTGGTCCTTTGCCTGACTCTGGATTAAATATATATTCATCACTACCTGCCAAGTTTGTAAGACGCTTATTCTCTTTCTCATTTCGACCTACAATCAATTTTACTTCATCGTTTATTCGAAAATGTCTCCCGATTTTTAATAGGCGAGCCTCTGAAGTTGATACATTATCACCACTATGGTGGGTGAAAAGATCTTTTACTCTATCTGAAATCCCTTTATCTGTTAGTAAGCAGCCTCCAGCTGAGCATAAATTATCTTCGATACCAAACTGCTCTTGAGCGATCTTAATCTGACCTTTGCGTGATTTTCCTGAAAGCTCAAACATCTTCTCTCTATCAATGATTCCATCTAGCTCTGGAATAGTTGGAGCTAAACTTTTGCCTGAAAGTGGCCTCACTATCTGCTGCTGCAGACCAGCCTCCCTCTCTATTAGATATAGCCGTTGCAAAGTCTGTGACATCTTTCGTTGCCCTACCACCTCACCTGTGAAAACAAAGGATGCTCCCTCTTCTATCATAACCTTTTTTGCTTGACGAAAAGTTACTATCCGACAGTCGACACAAGGGTTCATATGCTTGCCATAACCAAACTTAGGAGCCTTGATGACATCTAGATACTCGTCTCCTAAAAATTTTACTATTACCTTAAGTCCAAGCTCATTGGCAAAACGTTTGGCTACATTATTGCACCCACTATTCTTATGAGTACAGGTGCAAAACGGACTACTAAAGTTAAGTGCTATAACCTCTATATTCATACTTAACATGATCCTAGCTGCCAGCATAGAATCTAACCCACCAGAGATTAAACCTATTGCTTTAACCATTACTATAACCTTTCATTAGTCGAAAATTGAATCGGTATGCAATATCTCTATATGAGAATTTGATTTTACCTTTTCAAACCACTCCTCTTTGCGCTGCTGATATCCAATATTTTCTAAAACTGTTTTTGCCATAGTTGATGCCTCACTATAAGGAATTGCAGCCGACTCTTTGATATCACCTGCCTTGATAATATGAAACCCAAAGCGTGACTTAATTATATTAGAGCGAGCATATCTATTTAATGAAAAAAGAGGCTTATCAATTTCAGGAACTAGTGTCCCTTCTTCGATCCACCCAACTAGACCTCCTGTTAGGGCTGATTTATCTTCTGAATATTTACTAGCAACATCAGCAAATTTTGCTCCTGATTCTAACTC
>JBLYYQ010000044.1:0-10459 GCA_048550035.1 Nitrospinota bacterium | reverse complement strand
GTAATTCAATTTTATTGCTCCAGAATAGATAAATGCTACTAATTGTTTTAAGAATAATCTTGTCGGATATGATAGATTACAGCTATGGAAATTTTCAATATAAGCTATATCCTACTGGCTATAGTAGTACCACTTGCTGTTTCAGTCATACTCCATGAAGTCTCACATGGCTACATTGCCAATATGAAAGGTGATAACAGTGCAAAACGATTAGGGAGGCTTACCTTAAATCCGATCGCTCATATCGATCTTGTAGGGACTATTATTTTACCAATCTCCTTATTTTACTTGGTTGGCTTTGCATTTGGGTATGCCAAACCTGTTCCGATTAATATTACAAACTTTAAAAATCCAAAACAAGATATGGCACTTGTTGCAGCTGCCGGTCCGTTTATGAATATATTATTAGCAGTTATTGCAGCTATACTTTATAAGAGCGTTGTCTCATTGGATGCCACTATACTCCAAGAGTTTAACTACTTCTTACAAGATAGCTCAGTTTCTCTCTCTCATCCTGTTTTCATACTATTATTATCAGCACTCTACTTCATGGTGGTGATAAATATAATATTGGCAGTAATCAATCTTATTCCAATTCCACCTGCAGATGGGAGTCGAATTTTTGCATGGGCTTTGCCAGATGATCTTGCCGAGCAATACTCTAAGATAGAACCTTATGGGATCTTTCTGTTGCTTGGGCTCTTTATTTTTAACCCGTTTCATATTGTTGACTACACTATAAGACCAATCATTGCTTGGGCAGCTTATATCTTATTTTTATAATTTAAAATATGCAAAAAAAAAGAGTGGTATCTGGAATGCAGACAACAGGAAAACTTCATTTAGGTAATCTTGTCGGTGCATTAGAGAATTGGAATAGATTGCAAGATCAGTTTGAGTGTTACTATTTTGCGGCAGATTGGCATGCGCTCTCTTCTAATTATGGGGAGGTTAGCGAACTACAGAACAATCTTATTGATTTAGTTATTAATCTCTTGTCAGCAGGTATTGATCCTGACAAATCTACTATCTTTGCACAGTCACAAGTTAGAGAACATGCGATATTACATATCTACTTTTCAATGATTATTCCAATACCATGGTTAGAGCGGGTTCCGTCATATAAGGAAAAGTTAGAGAATGTTCAAAATAAAGAGCTGACTACATACGGATTTTTAGGCTATCCACTTTTGCAAGCTGCCGACATACTATTATATAAGGCTGATTTTGTCCCTGTTGGAATCGATCAGCTCCCTCACATTGAACTTACAAGAGAGGTCTCAAGACGGTTTCATGATATCTATAGTTGCAAAATCTTTCTTGAACCAGAAGGGAAGTTATCAACCACTCCAAAGCTTCCCGGAATCGATGGGCGCAAAATGAGTAAATCTTACGATAATGCAATATTCTTATCAGATGAGATTGATACTATCAAAACAAAGGTAGGTAATATTCTGACCGATCCTGCGAGAGTTAGAAAGAGCGATCCTGGAGATCCTGATAAATGTGTTGCATTTGAGTTTCATAAAATCTTTTCTAGCGATACTGAACTTCAAGCTACAACAGAAGAGTGTACTCAAGCAACGAGAGGTTGTGTTGATTGCAAAAAAATCCTTGCAGAGAATATTCTAACAAAAATAGGACCGTTACTTGATAAGCGCCACTATTTTGCCAGCCGTAAACAAGAGGTTATTGATATTATTTTTGAAGGTTCTGTGAGGGCAAGAAAAATTGCAAAGTTGACATTAGAGCAGGTAGAAGAAGCGACTAACTTTAATTTAAAGAAATTATTAAAATAGCTTCCGTCATTATTTAAAAAAAGAGCCAATAAATTTTCTTATATCGTGATCGCTACTTTTACGAAACTTTTAAACCAGCTTTAAGATCATTGTCAAAAATTGGAATAAATAGATTCTCATCATCAGATGCAGCAAGCAACATCCCCTCAGATGTAACTCCCATCAATTTTGTCGGCTTTAAGTTTGCTACAATTATAACCTTCTTGCCGACGATACTATCAATAGAGTAATGTTTTCCGATACCAGCTACAATTGTCCGTTCAGAATCACCTAATGAAACCTTAAGCTTTAAAAGTTTTTCACTCTTTTTTATTTTGGTTGCTTCTAAAACTAGAGCAGTTCTAAGATCTATCTTGCTAAAAGTATCAAAATCGATTGTTGGTGGGCTATCGCTTGATTCTTCACTCTTGCTCGGTTCTGACTGTCTCATTTTCTCTACAAGCTGTTCAATATTTTTATTCTCAACCCTGCCAGATAACTTTTCAAATTTCCCGATAATCTTCCCAGTTAAACGGTGATTAACATCATCAAACTTTAAAGGATCGACATTTAATATTTTTTCGACCTTTTCTGCAAAGATCGGTACGATCGGTTTTATATAGATAGTAATCAATCTAAACGCATTAACTCCAACAGTTAGAACCTCGCGCAATTTTTCTTTATTCCCAATTAGCTCCCACGGCTTAGCTTGATCTATATAAAAATTGCTAAGATCTGCAAGTTTACTAACAATCTTAACTAATTTACTATATTCAACATCACTATAAAGAGCCTTGATTTTATCTCCACTATTTTCAATGGTTTTTATCAACTCTTCCCCACCGGCTGCTATATTATCACTCAACCTATTTTCGAGCTGACTATTTTTGTTTAACATTGAGATTACTCTAGAGCCTAAATTTGCAATCTTATTTACAAAATCTGAATTGACTCGAAACATAAAATCTTCAAAATTCAGGTCAATATCATCAATAGAATTTTTCAATTTTGTTGCATAGTAGAACCGAAGATGCTCAGGATCTAAGAATTTCAGATAGTCTGATCCATTAATCAATGTCCCTTTGGATTTGGACATTTTTTCACCATTAATAGTCAAAAATCCATGCGTTCTAATTTTGTTTGGGATCGAATAACCACTCCCTTTAAGAGTTGGTATCCAAAATAGAGTATGGAAATAGACAATATCTTTCCCGATAAAATGTTCTATTTGAGTCTCATCAGAATGCCAGAGTTTATCAAAATCGACATTGTTTTTAGTCGCCCAATTTTTTGCAGATGAAATATAACCAATAGGTGCATCAAGCCATACATAGAAATATTTATCACTTTCGCCTGGTATCAAGAATCCAAAATAAGGGCCATCCCGTGTTATATCCCAATCTCGCAAGCCATCTTTGAGCCAGCTTTGCAAGAAATTCTTTACTTCTAGCTGAATGGCATCTGAATTGACGAACTTGATGATCTCATCTTTAAAATCAGAGACTCGAAAAAAATAGTGTGTCGATTCCTTCTCGGTTGGACGGTTATTGCATAGACTGCAGCGTGAATCCTTTAGATCGGTTGAATCGTAATGTGATCCACAAGATTCGCAAGCGTCGCCATACTGCTCTTTAGCAGCGCACTTAGGGCAAGTTCCCTTGATAAATCGATCTGGCAAGAACATCTTGTCATGTTCACAGTAGGTCTGCTTGATAGCTTTTTTTACTATATGACCTTTCGATTTCAATATTCCGAAGATCGATTCTGATATCTCACGATTCTCTACTGAATTCGTAGAGTGATAATTATCAAACTCGATTCTAAACTTATCAAAATCTTGCTGATGCTCCAAATGATAGCGTTCTATAATTGATTCTGGTCTGATATTTTCATTTTTTGCTCGAATCATTATAGGAGCCCCATGAGTATCATCAGCACAAAAATAGAGAGTTGTCCTCTCCTCTAGCATCTTGTTGAATCTAACATAAATGTCAGTCTGAATATACTCAACTAAATGGCCTAAATGGATAGAACCGTTCGCATAAGGTAATGCTGAAGTTATAACTAAAAATTTTTCTTGCATAGTTTATAAAAAAATAAGATCAAAAGTGAATAACCAATATTAGCATGTCAAACTTGTAGGTAGATTTTATTTTAAAGCTTCATAGGTTGATAAACTATTATATTTATGGTAAATTGCTTTTTAGAAAAAAAATTGTAGCTAATATCATAAATAAGTTTATGATATAGAAGATTACTTACATTTATGTAACTTGGTACCCTAGTAAATATAATGCTTCTGATGGGTGCCTGTATTGATATTATTTATTAAGGTGCAAGTAGATGTCTAGCGAAATAGTAGAAGTAGAGAAAGATTTAATTTCACGCCGCAATTTTTTTACTGCTAGTTTAGCATTTTTAGGATCGGTACTTACAGTTCTGATGTCCTATCCGCTGGCAATGTTTTTATGGCCACGAAGTAATGATACTCTTGGTGGCAAACGTTCAGTCAAGCTTGATCTTAGTGAAGTACCTCTAGGTGATGAAAAATTTATTAGATTCGGTCAAGATCCGCTGATTGTCATTAATGATAATAACAATATAGTGGCGCTTTCTCCTATTTGCACACATTTAGGGTGCATTGTGAAATGGAAATCTAAAGTTGCCGAATTACATTGTCCATGTCATGGTGGGATCTTTAATACCAAAGGCGAAGTACTAGGTGGACCGCCACCTAGTCCGCTCCCATTATATAAGGTGACTCGAAATGAGAACTATATTGTTATAGAGGAGGCATAAGTTAGCAATGGAACAGTTAGAACTTGGTCCTCTTGTAATAAAAAACAGGCTAATAGTCTCTACATTTAACTTTATTGATGATCGGTTAGGTATAAAAGAGATTTTAGATGACGAAGTATTTGAAAAAATAGTACCAGCTCATCTCACATTCTGGTCTTGTTTTGGTGGGATAAGCTTTTTTATATTTATCACACAAGTTATAACCGGTACATTGTTGATGGTCTACTATGAGCCAACAATTGCTAAAGCACACTCATCGGTTGTCGCCCTTGTAAACGATGTCCCATTTGGCTGGTTATACCGTGGTCTACATGCTTGGGGTGCTAATTTGATGATAATTACAATATTTATCCATATGGGCAAAATTTTCATATCTGGTATCTACAAGTCACCTCGTGAGCTAAATTGGGTAGTTGGTGTTACGCTATTTAATTTAACACTAGGGCTAGCATTTACAGGATATCTATTACCTTGGACTCAATTAGCATATTGGGCAACCGTTGTAGGATCAGAGGTTCCAGCTGCACTCCCTTATGGAGAATATATACGATATGCAATGCGTGGAGGCGAACATATTGGTCAGGTTACATTAACCAGATTTTACGCCATCCATGTGATGGTATTGCCATTGCTAACTATTCTGGTTATTGGGTTGCATCTAGTCCAGATAAGAAGGCAAGGTATTGCAAGACCGATGTAGCAGAGTATTAGATAGAGATAAAAAATATTTAGAGGTTTTGAAGAGATATGGCGACGATTACAGAGTTCACCCGGAAAAAAGAGTGCGAGGTCAAAGCTATTCCACTTGCAAAGAAGAGAGAGATGGTTGCAAACGGGGAGGCCCATTGGTTTTTTCCGCACCATATAGGAGAGCAGGCGATTCAATGCCTGGTTGTAGTATTGATTCTGACGATGCTCGCAACACTTGTACCAGCGCATCTAGGTCCAAAAGCAGACCCATTTGATACCCCGCTCAACATCAAACCTGAATGGTACTTTTTAGCAGGCTTCTATTTTCTTAAGCTTGCAGAATACACAGATTTTCTTGGAGCATGGGCACCGAAACTTATAGGTGTTATCGGACAAGGGTTACCTCTGATGATCTTATATATTGTTCCGCTTATTGATAGGGGTGGGCCAAGCACAAGAGGAGTTAGTCAACGAAAGCTTGTCTTGTTTGCTGGTTTTATCGGAATGGCTGCTTATGTAGTCATGACTGTATTAGCATGGATTGCTTAAATAAGCTTGCCTTTAGTTAAATAAGGATGCAGTTGCAGATAAAATTACCGTAGAAAAACTTACAAATTCCAAATTTTCGCTATAAGACATTGCGCAAATAGCACGCAAAAAAACTACTTGATTAGGCTATAAACTTCTTTAAGAAAGGATACACTCAACTTAAGATTAAGAAAGTTGAGTGTACTTAAATCTACTCAACTAATTTAGCAACATCCTTAGCATGTAGACCTTTTGGACCTTGAACGATATCGAAAGTAACTGCATCTCCATCTTCCAAAGTTTTATACCCATCTTCAGCTATAGATGTATAATGAACAAAAACATCTTCTTCTTTGCCATCTTCTCTAATAAAACCATAACCTTTAGCATTACTAAACCACTTTACTTTACCCTGCCTCATAACAATACACTCCTAAAAACACAACACACAGAGGATAAGAGATGAACCTTTGAAAATTGACTTACGATAGTGTTAAAACGCTACTAGCATTTACGATCGAAAAGTCAGGTCACAAATACAATCCTCATTCTACATATGCAGTCTAACTGGATTTCATAAATATTGTCAAGAACAATATTTAATTTTTTACTTTGAAGGAGCTAGGTTTCATAAAATTAAGATCAAATTTATCAAAAGGTTAAACTTATAAGTTACGATTTAACCTATTTCAGTTAATATTTACGGTTCATAATGATATATTGCATTAAATGCAAAGATCAGGAAAGGTTTAATGCGGGGCAAATTAGGAGCATTTTTAATAACGAGCGGTAAGCTTACAGAAGATCAACTCAACGTTATTTTGAATGTGGCTAAAAAGTCCAATCAGGGTTCCCGAGAAGTTGCGATATCATTAGGATTCATAACAGAAAATGGTTTCACTGAGGCATTGTCAGAACGCTTTTTAATTAATATCATTGATTCTTTAGCGGTCACCATTGATCGTTTAGTAGCGTCTAAGATTTCAGAAGAGTTTGCAAAGTCAGAGCTAGCGCTACCTCTGAGAATCAAAAAAATAGGGTCGAAATCGTTATTGCTGATCCATTAAACTATCAGGCAATTGACAGACTTATGGCAACTTTCAATCAGACGATTGCTCTATTTCTTGCAGTTCCAAGTAAGATCGAAGAGGCAATTACCCGTCTACATTTCCATACTAATCTAATAGTAAAAGAGAGACCTGCCACATACGGCAAGAGCAAAAGTTCTAATGCTGTTTCACTTGTTTCTAAAATAAACAATCAGGCGATCAATCGGAAGGCATCAGATATCCATTTAGAGCCGACTAATACAAATTTGTTAGTAAAGTTTAGGATTGATGGCTATCTCTCAAATATAGAGTCAATAAGATCAGAATATGCTCAAGAGATGATTAGCAGACTAAAACTACTTGGATAATTGGATATTGCAGAATCAAGACTTCCTCAAGATGGTGGGTTTGATGGGTCAATATTAAGTCTGCAAGATGTAGAGTTTCGTATCGCAACATACCCTACATTGTTTGGTGAATCGTTAGTTATAAGAATATTATATAAAGATGAAGGGTTTAAATTAGCAGAGCTAGGTCTAAATCAGCTGCAACTTAAAAAAATCTCTACTGCGCTTAATGAATCGTGGGGATTGCTACTAGTAACAGGACCTACTGGATCAGGCAAAACTACTTCACTCTATGCTCTTATAAGAGACCTGATGTCACCTGACCAGCTAGTAGTTACAGTAGAAGACCCTGTCGAGAAGCGGATCAAGAATATTCGCCAATCGCAGATTAATAGAAAAGCAGGATTTACATTTGCTAAAGGGATAAAACATGCATTAAGACAAGATCCAGACATCCTAATGGTTGGTGAAATCAGAGACTCAGAGACTGCCATAGCTGCTGTTCAGAGTGCGATGACAGGGCATGTATGTCTTAGTAGCTTACATACTAATGATTCAATTAGCACTGTTGAGCGACTACTTGATTTAGGATTAGAGAGGTATCAAGTTGCAGTCTCTCTTAAACTAGTTATTGCGCAACGACTTATTAGAATTATATGTAAGAAATGTCATGGGAAAGGCTGTATCGCTTGCCATACAACAGGTTTTGCAGGGCGGACTGCAATTTTTGAAATACTGGTGATCAATAATCAGATAGTTAAGCTTATAAGAAATGGCGATTCTTTTGAGGATATCAGGCAAGTTGCAATTGAAACTGATGCGATCATACCTTTTGAAGATGATGCCAAAAACAAGATCGCTGCTAATATCACTACTGTAGACGAAATTCAGAGGTGGCTAAATGTTGAGCAGACATAATTCCCAGACTAGTTTTTCCTATGTAGCGCGAGATGCTTCTGGCGAGCTCATCAAAGGTATCGTTAATTCAAATAGTTGCGAAGAGGCAGGGCAGGATCTAAAATTAAAAGGGCTCTATATTTCAAAAATTCGAAAACTATCGTTTATAGAAAAATGGTTTATTTCTAGCAAAAAAGTCCCTCCTGCTGAGCTCGCACTCTTCTTTAAAAATATGGAGCTAGTCTTAAAGTCGGGCGTTTCGTTGACTAAAGGATTGAAAGTGTTAAGTCACTCTGCAAGTAAGTCACTAAAGCCACTGATCGATGAAGTTTTAGCTACATGTGAGAGTGGATTACCTGTAAGTTCAGCATTAGAAGAATCTGATAAGCAGATTAACTCAACTATCATTTCACTGATTAGAACAGGAGAAAAAAGAGGAAGATTAGATGATGCATTTAGAATAAGTAGTGAGCTAATTGAAAAAGATCAAGCTCTAATCAGTCTTGCAAAAAATATTGTACGATATCCTCTTATAATATTGAGCGCTGGATTTGTAGCATTTATTATTGCAACCTTTGTCTTGCTCCCAAAATTTAGTAATATTTATATGAATTCATCGCTTGAACTTCCATTGATTACTAAGATCATGTTTGCGGTAGGCTTGACCTTACAAAGTAATATATTTTCGATATTAATTATTGCAATTATTCTGCTGCATCGTAAATCTGTTAAAATAGAGAGGTCTATCTATTTAAGAAGAGCCTATCGACTCGATAGTATTGATCCAATCATCAAAATTGGCAAGATAGTTATCAATTAATCCAATTGATTCGCGTGGCATTGTATCAAACTTAATCTCAAGTAAAAAGTTTGAGCCATCTTTATCTACGCTCGTAACGGTTCCTGAAGATCGGAAATAGAGCCGTTCTTTCCAGAGATAGTCAACAACAATAGTTACAACATCACCTACAAAGAAACCTTCAGCAGGCTCAACAAGTAAAATCTTAATCTGCCACGATTCAATTTTCAGGCAGATTGCTTTATGTGTATGTTCTGCCATAAATGAATCGCTAGGGGCAGAGACAATCTGCTCCAATCTAGTCACACGCTGCTTGAGCGATTCAATCAGATCGCTAACCGCAGGATCTAATCCTAATGTTGGAACGAACGAATCTGAGCCGCCTGCATCAAACATAGAAACTGTGAAATAGTTGGAAGTAACCTTTTTGCCATCTGGAACTAACGATGGCTCTACTAACCCTTCGGTACTATCTTCCTTACCTATCATGCTCATCAGATCATCTTCACTAGGAGTAGGTTTTGCAACATCGTCATTTGCATAGTCAGCACTCTTATAATCATGACCTACTTTTAATTCACTTCCCATCCTACTTTGAGTAAACGCTGCTCCTCCTAATTCACCACTGGCAGGTTCTAAACCATGATTTCTAATAGCTTCATCTAATTCTACATCACGCAATGATTCAGACGGATGAAACTCCCAGCTCGCAGTCAGGTTGCTTTCCATTCCAGGAGTTAATTGATCAATTTTCTTTAAGGATTCAGGCATAGGTTCTAGTTCAAGATCATCATCTCTTAAGATTTCTCCTTCTTGGTCATCATCGCTATTGTCAAGCTCGTAAGAAGGATCTAAGTCACTTTGGGCAATCTCTTCATTACTCTCATCCAATAGATCAGAATCAGTAATCTCTTCATGATCTTTCAAGCTATATGAGTTATCTATCTGTTCCTCACTTTCAAGATTGCTATCATCAGTTACAGGTTCCCCAGCAACGAGCAGACTATCAACTTGATCATCTGGTTCGTCAGAGTATGGTGTATCATCAGGTGGCGGTTGGGTCACATTATCTTGGTCATAGTCTCGTATTAGGCTAGACGATATATGGTCCTCATGTCCAATTACTAATGCCCGGGAATCTTCCGAGTCTGAATCATTTTGAAAGTCACTCTCTACTGATGCAAGTAGCTCCGATTCGGCATCAAGAATAGAACTGCCATCTACATTAGGAGTCACAGGGGTAAGTTGACTAGGATCTATATCTACCATTTCGTTGCTTGTAGGAGAATCTTCGCTAGGATGAACTTCTGCGGCAAGCTCCATATCAGATTCGGTATTGACAATATCTATCATTTCGTTGTTTGTAGAAGAATCTTCACTAGGATGATCTTCTCTGGCAAACTCCATATCAGATTCGACATTGGCAACATCTACCATTTCGTTGCCTGCGGAAGAATCTTCGCTAGGATGATCTTCTGTGGCAACAGGGGAGCTTGCATCTTCAGAGTCAGTCATCGCGTCACTAACTGAATCTAAGTTAAGAAGCTCAGAGACATTTACAATCAGTAATGG
>JBLYYQ010000043.1:0-9896 GCA_048550035.1 Nitrospinota bacterium | reverse complement strand
GAATGTGGTTGTCTTTGCAATCGCCTCAATCTCTTACTGGATGTTTGGATGGGGATTTATGTTCGGAGAAGGGAGCCAAGTTATAGGGTACAGTGATTTTTTCTTATCAACTGAACCTGATAGCCAAGATGTTTCGTTGATGGGTCAATTTTTCTTTCAGCTAGTATTTGCAGCAACAGCAGCGACTATTGTTTCAGGTGCAGTTGCCGAACGGATAAAACTAAGCTCATTTTTCATATTCTCATTTGCACTTGTTACTTTCATCTATCCGGTCACAGGCCATTGGCTCTGGGGAGGTGGTTGGCTTGCCGAGATAGGATTTATAGATTTTGCAGGCTCAACGATTGTCCACTCTGTTGGTGGTTGGGCAGCATTAGTAAGTGCAATTTTTCTAGGTCCAAGGCTTGGCAAATATCTTCCTGATGGGAAAATGAAAGCTATTCCAGGGCATAACCAATCTTTGGCAGTATTGGGGATGTTTATTTTATGGTTAGGTTGGTTTGGTTTTAATGGAGGCTCAATACTTGCTACAGATCCTCATGCGATTGCGATGGTGGTAGTGACAACAAACATGGCAGCCGCCGCCGGAGTTATAGGAGCAACAGTTGCAACCTGCCTTTATTTAGGGAAGCCAGATCTATCAATGGCGATTAATGGTGCATTAGGGGGCTAGTTGCAGTTACGGCAGGTGCAGACGCTGTTACAGTGGCAGGAGCAGTGATTATCGGTTTGATGGCAGGATTTTTAATGCCATTTGCTATAATATTTTTTGATAAAATTAGAATTGATGATCCGGTTGGTGCAATCTCAGTCCATCTTGTTTCTGGAACTTGGGGAACATTTGCCGTTGGATTATTCCATAGTGAGCTCGGACTATTTTATGGAGGCGGGCTAACGCAGCTTTTGATGCAGATGATAGGGATTGCTTCAGTTGGGATATATGTAATAATAGGATCAACCACCTTTTTGTATCTTATTAAGTCTCTTGTAGATTTGAGGGTCTCAAACCAGGATGAATATAATGGGTTAGATTTGAGTGAACATGGGATGGAGTGTTACCCTGACTTTAATATAAAAAGTAATTAGATAGATTAATTTATTAACGAGGAGAATAGATATGAATCCAAAAGAGGTGTTAGCGTTAGCTAAAGAGCATAACTGTGTTATGTTTGACCTTAAGATGGTTGACTTGCCAGGCATGTGGCAACATTGCAGCTATCCGATAGTTGAGTTATCTGAAGAGCTATTTGAAGATGGGCGTGGTTTTGATGGATCTTCAATCAGAGGTTGGCGTGCAATTCAGTCATCAGATATGCTCTTAATCCCAGATCCATCAACAGCAGTGATTGATCCATTTGCAAAATATCCAACATTGTCAATGGTTACGAATGTTGTGGATCCGATCACTCGAGAGCCATATTCTAGAGATCCTAGGTATATAGCGCAAAAAGCTGCCGAATATCTTAAATCGACAGGTATAGCAGATACGGCATTTTTTGGTCCGGAAGCAGAATTTTTCATATTTGATGATATAAGATACGAATCATTTGAAGGAGGATCATTCTATGCTGTCGATTCGGTTGAAGCGCAATGGAATACAGGGCGTGATGAGAACCCTAATCTAGGACATAAGCCACGATATAAGGAGGGTTATTTCCCGGTTCCACCAACTGATGCAACAGCAGATCTTCGTGCTGAGATGACTGTTACTATGGAACAGCTTGGAATTCACATTGAGGCGCAACATCACGAAGTAGCAACAGCAGGTCAAGCCGAGATCGATATGCGATTTGACGAGCTAGTCAAGATGGCAGATAAACTGATGTTATTTAAATATGTGGTCAAGAATGTGGCATATCGAAATAATAAAACGGCGACTTTCATGCCAAAGCCGATCTGGAATGATAATGGATCAGGAATGCATGTTCATCAATCACTCTGGAAAGGAGGGAAGCCTCTTTTTGCAGGTAACATGTATGGCGGGTTATCGCAAATGGGTCTTTATTATATAGGCGGAATATTAAAACATTCAAGAGCTTTAGCTAGCCTAGTAGCGCCAACTACTAACTCATATAAGAGGTTAGTTCCAGGCTTTGAAGCACCGGTTAACCTTGCATATTCATCAAGAAATCGATCGGCATCGATCAGGATTCCGACCTATTCAGCATCACCTAAGGCGAAACGAATTGAGGTTCGATTTCCAGATCCATCTTGCAACGGTTATCTTGCGTTTGCGGCAATGTTGTTAGCAGGGCTAGATGGTATTCAAAACAAGATTGATCCAGGTGAGCCATTGGATAAAAATATCTATGGATTGCCACCTGAAGAATTAGCGGCTGTTCCAAGCTTACCAGCAAGCTTAGAAGAGGCGTTAGAAGCATTGAAAGATGATCACCAGTTTCTTCTTCAAGGAGAGGTGTTTAGTGAAGATTTAATTGAGAAGTGGATTGACTACAAGATGGAAAGCGAGGTTGGTGAGTTAAGAAAACGCCCCCACCCTTACGAATTTACAATGTATTACGATATTTAGATTTTTTAAGTTAGATACACTACTAAAAGAGGATAGGCAACTGCCAATCTTCTTTTAGTTTAGACTTCATACTCCTAATGATGTATAATCTCCTATTTGCACAAGGAGAATATAGGCACAAGGAGAATATAGGTATATGAGGAGGGGGAGGAGGGTCAAAAACAATAGAACCAATTAAAAACTGGCCTGATTTTGATAAACCGTTGGTCAAGCTAAAAAAGAAGGGGGGACCCTTCTTAACTGTTACTGAGCTGATAGCATTGGTTTTGGGGTATGGTCATAAGAATAAAAATGTAATAGACATAGCCCGTGATCTGGTAAAGGAATTCAAAAATCTATCTAGGATTGAGGCGGTAACGATTGATGAATTAAAGGTGGTAGAAGGGATCGGCGAACAAAAAGCGACCCGTCTTAAAGCGGCACTAGAGCTTGGTCGCCGTTTTATTGAAGAGGCCTCGACAACAAAACCGGTCCAATTTAAAACAAGTAAAGATGTTGCAGACTATTTTAAGCCATCATTGAAAAATTTACGAAAAGAGATATTTAAAATTGGATTGCTAAATGTACAAAATCATATTATTAACAGTATGGCTATTTCAGAAGGAGGGATGACCTCGGCTACTATCCGTACTGCAGAGATTTTCTCTATTGCAATTAAAGAAGGAGCAGCAGGTGTAGTGCTAGTACATAATCATCCATCCGGCAATCCTAATCCATCAGAGGAGGATCGAGCGTTAACAAGAAAATTAGTATGTGCAGGAAATATTCTCGATATCAAGGTCATTGATCATATAATTTTCGGGAGTAATAGTTGGTATTCATTTTTAGATAATGATGAGATTTAGGTTGGACCATAACAGACTATGAACAGATCACTTTATGAAATAGTTAAGGAGCACTCAAGCTCAGAAATTACGGTTGTAGGTGACATTGTTTTAGACAAGTATGTCTGGGGCAATGTTGATCGAATTTCACCTGAAGCGGCTACGAAAGTGCTGGATGTCAAAGATTCAGAATTCAGATTAGGTGGCGCTGGGAATGTAGCAGCAAATGTCAGGTCCTTTGGTGGGACTGTTAAGCTAGTTGCGCTATTAGGTGATGATATTGAAGCTGATGAGGTAAGGAAACTCCTAAAACATTATAAGATTGCAATCAGATTTTTAACGACTGATAAAAATGATCGGAAAAGCTCTCTTAAGATACGCTACATGGCGCTAAGACAGCAGATGTTAAGGGTTGACGTTGAGACGCGCAATGAGATCGGTAAGAAGATTGAGGATCAGATTTTCAAGAAGTTTCAATTGGCAATAGGAGAATCAAAGTTAGTAATAATTTCTGATTACAAGAAAGGGATGCTAACGAAAAGTCTGCTACGAAGGATTATTTTAGAGTGTAAGAAAAAATCAATCCCAACTTTAGTAGATCCAAAAGGGAATGACTATTCATATTATAAAGGCTCAACGATTATTACTCCAAATCAGAAGGAGGCGTCAGAAGCTAGCGGTATAGAGATAAATAACGAGTCAAATTTGAAGAAAGGAGCATCAGCGCTCCTTAAGGTTACGGATGCGAATCATATTCTGATAACAAGAGGTTCAAGTGGGATGACTCTCTTTAATAAAAAGCTTCGTAGCCATCATTTTGTAGCAGAATCATTGGAGGTATTTGATGTATCAGGAGCAGGCGATACAGTAGTCGCAGTGTTAGGTGCTCTATTAGCAGGAGGGAGTCAATTAGAAGATGCGATCAAAATTGCCAATGTTGCAGCTGGTATTGTAGTTGGTCACTTAGGTGCGCGTCCAATTTTGAAAGAGGAGTTACTAGCGGCTCTAGAGCCAACTGCCAGTATCAAGGATAAGATTGTAACGCAAAAAGAGGCTCAGCTGTTGGCTCTATTGACAAAGAAGAAGAGAGAGAAGGTTGTATTTACGAATGGATGTTTTGATATACTACATGCAGGCCATCTAGAGTTGCTAGAAAAGTCTAAGAAGATGGGCGATTTTTTGATTGTTGCAATCAATAGCGATCGATCAATAAGACGCCTTAAAGGTAGCTTCCGTCCATTAATCAAAGCTGAAGACCGAGCAAAGCTACTAGCTGGATTAAGCTCTGTTGATTTAGTTGTTATTTTTGAAGAACTAGATCCTGCAAAACTAATTGAAAAGCTCAAGCCTGATATATTAGTAAAAGGGGGCGATTACGATCTAGAGAGTATTGTAGGCTATGATATAGTAAGTCGTTATGGTGGAATTGTGAGGATGGTGCCACTTGTTAAGGGACGCTCCACCACATCGATAGTAGATTCGATAAAGCGACAAAAAAATGAGTGACCAAAAAGGATCATATCAACCAGCAGATTTTTCTAAACTGACTAATTTCCCGATCAAAGATCGACAGAGTCTGGTAAGTAGGAGTGACTTTGTTGATTTAGGCAAATTCGATAAAAGCAAAAAATTAGTTGATCTATTTCCCAATATTTTAAAAGGGGGAGATTTGCTTGAAATTGTAAAGATCATTCAGCAGGCAAGATCAGATAATCGATTAATATTTTTTGGGATGGGTGCGCATGTTGTCAAGGTGGGCTTAGCACCGATTATCATAAAGATGATGGAGGATCGATATATAAATGCAATTGCAGTTAATGGTGCGTTTGCAATCCATGATTTGGAGATTGCATTTCATGGACAGACGAGTGAGGATGTAGCAAGCGAGGTTAAGAGTGGAAGATTTGGGATGGTTGATGAGACTGGAATCCTATACAATGAGGCAATCGCAAAATATAAAAAACTAGGTGCCGGCGAAGCGATCGGCAGGCATATAGAGCTCTTGAAGATGCCATATAGATCAGATTCTATACTTGCTGCTAGCTATCGTAACAAAATTCCAGCAACTGTTCATATTGGGATCGGCTCTGACATAACTCATATTCATAAGAGTGTCTCAGGTGAAGATTTAGGTCGCGCATCATTATTAGATTTCAAGATTGCTGTAAGGTTGCTAAAGGATATCAAAGATGGGGGGGTTTTCATTAATATAGGCTCAGCTGTAGTATTGCCTGAGGTATTTATTAAAGCGCTATCGGCTGCTAGAAATCTTTATGGTCCGATAGAGAACTTTACGACTCTTAATTTTGATATGATTCAAAGCTATCGCCAAGCGGTCAATATTGTTAATCGCCCTGTCGAAGGCGATGGTAGAGGTTATGCGATAACGGGACATCATGAGCTGATGATTCCGCTACTCTATTTTTTGTTAACTGAGGAAAATAAAGTATGATTCAGCTTCAACTGTTAGGGTCAGGCTCACAAGGAAATTCAACCTATGTAAGTAATGGCAATGGGGAGGCGATATTAGTTGATGCAGGCTTTAGTGCTAAAGAGATCAACTATCGTTTGAAACAAGCTAAAATTGATCCATTTAGTATCAAAAATATCTTAATCACCCATGAACATACAGATCATATTAGAGGTGCTAAAACTTTGGCAAAGAATATAGGCGCTCAGATATGCCTAAATCAAAAGACATACGAAAAGGTAGAAAATATTCTTGGGAATAGCAAGCTTCATATATTTGAGAATGGGAAAGAGTTTGATCTAGGGAGTATAGGAGTCGAGCCATTTTCGATAGAGCATGATGCGGTTGACCCTGTAGGCTTTGTTTTTCAGTCATCGAGCGTGAAGGTTGGATTTGTAACCGACTTAGGGACTGTAACTGATAATGTAAGATCTAAAGTTAGCGATTTAAACTATCTTATATTAGAGGCAAATCACGATTTGGAGATGCTTTTTGCAGGGAGCTACCCATGGTTTTTGAAACAGCGAATCGCATCTAAGGTCGGTCATCTTTCAAATGAAGAAGCGGTCGAGTTACTAATTTCAACTGCCACTGATAAGTTAGAAGGTGTAACATTTTCACACCTCTCAAAAGAGAACAATAGTAAAGAGCTGCTAGAATTAATAGTGATGAAAAGTTTAAATGGGAAGGAGCTTAAGTTTGATATTGCATCGCAAGATGAAGCTGGCAGATTACAGGTGATAGGATAACTTTATGATTGCAAGATATTGTAGCAAAAGGATGCAAAAGTTATGGTCTGATGAAAACAGATTTAGGACATGGCTTAAGGTGGAGCTTGAGGTATGTAAAGCGTTATCGGAAAGAGGTAAAATCCCAGCTGCTGCGTTAAAGAATATTTTAGATCGAGCCGACTTTGATATTGAACGAATTTTTGAGCTAGAGGAGACTACCCGCCATGATGTAATTGCATTTTTAGGGTCAGTTTCAGAGAAAGTTGGCGAGGATGGAAGATTCATTCATCTTGGGATGACCTCGTCTGATCTTGTTGATAGTTCACTTGCACTCTTAATGAAAGAGGGAGGCAATCTGATATTAGAGGAACTTGATCTATTTCTTGCAGTTTTAAAAGAGCAAGCATTTAAATATAAATATCAGGCCTGCATTGGTCGGACCCATGGAATACATGGAGAACCAACCACATTTGGGATAAAGATGGCCCGCTTTTATGATGAGATCAAGCGTAGCAGATCACGAGTGGTAGAAGCAATAGCCCAGATTTCATTTTTAAAATTATCAGGAGCAGTGGGACTTTATTCATCAATTGATCCTGATATTGAAGCAGAGGTTGGGCTCAATCTAGGATTAGAACCATCACCAATCTCGACTCAGGTACTACCTCGTGATCGTCATGCGAACTATCTATCAGCGTTAGCACTTCTTGCAGGTTCGATTGAGAATATTGCAGTCGAGCTGAGACATCTACAACGGACCGAGGTGCTAGAGATTGAGGAGAGATTTCATAAAGGGCAAAAAGGATCGTCTGCAATGCCTCATAAAAAGAATCCAATCACAGCCGAAAATCTTACAGGACTTGCTCGTGTAGTGAAATCTAACCTTGTAGCTGGGTTAGATAATATTGCACTCTGGCATGAACGAGATATCTCACACTCATCAGTTGAGCGTATAATTATTCCAGACTCTGTTTCGTTAATCGAAACAATGTTAAAACGGGTCAGGGCTTTAGTTAAAGATCTAAACATTTTGCCAGATAATATGGAGAGGAACCTTAATCTAACAAATGGATTAATTTTTTCTCAAAACATACTACTAAAATTGATTAACAGCTCTTTATCTAGAGAAGCTGCATACAATATAGTACAGGGAGCCGCACTTAAATGTTGGGAGACAAAAGAGCCGTTATTAGATATAATTTACCAAAATGAGGAGGTAAAGAAACTTTTAAGTAAGGAAGAACTAGAAGCTGCAACCGGGTTAGATCATTATCTCAGGTTTGTAGATAAAATATTTTCAAACGTTTTTTTAAATGAGAGCTAGGAGCAATGGTAAACAAAAAAGATATACTATATGAAGGTAAGGCAAAGGTTATATATACAACTGATGACCCATCATTATTAATTCAATATTTCAAAGATGATGTTACCGCTTTTAATGGTGCTAAGAAAAGTAGTATTGCAAATAAAGGTCTTTGCAACAATATGATTTCGTCTCATATATTTGATCTTATGAGTAAAGTTAAGATACCTAATCATTTTGTCAAATGTTTTTCGGATCGAGAGATGTTAGTCAAATCAGTTCAGATTATTCCACTTGAAGTTGTGATGCGGAATGTTATTGCAGGTTCACTAGCTAAGCGGATAGGGAAGGAAGAAGGTACCAAACTTCGAGCACCAATTTTAGAATTTTACTATAAAGATGACAACCTAGGTGATCCGATGATAAACGAGAGTCATATTGATGTTTTTGAGCTAGCAACGAAAGAAGAGATTGCCCATATTAAAAATGAAGCGACCAAGATTAATAACTGGTTAGTAGATTTTTTTGATAGGATTAATATTGTATTAGTAGATTACAAACTAGAGTTTGGTCGTTCTGATGAAGGGATTTTGCTTGCAGACGAGATTAGCTTAGATGGTTGTAGGCTATGGGAGAAATCGACAGGTGAAAAGAAGGATAAAGATAGATTCCGCCAAGATTTAGGAAGCTTAGCTGAGGTCTACGAAGAGATGAAGGAGCGAGTTATTAATAGCTAACTTAAAAGATTATGAAAGCAAACATTATAATAACGATCAGAGAAGATATTTTAGACCCAGCCGGCAAAGCAACGCTATCGTTACTGAATCAAGAGGAAGGCTCAACAGTAACGGATCTTAGGATTGGCAAATATATTAGCCTCAACCTTGATGAAGATGATAAAGAGTTGGCAACTAGGAAAGTTGTGAAGCTATGTGATGAGATATTAGCTAACCCGGTTACAGAGAACTATAAGTTTGAATTGGTTAATGAGTGAGGAGGAAAATTAGATGAAGGTAGCAGTGATTGTGTTTCCAGGTTCAAATTGCGATCACGATCTCTACTATGCGTATAAACATATATTAAAATTAGATACTGAGTTTGTATGGCATGAAGAGCAAGATCTTCGTCGCTTTGATCTTATAACGCTTCCTGGCGGATTCTCTTATGGTGATTATCTTCGTAGTGGAGCGATTGCATCTTATTCGCCAGTGATGAAAGCGGTTCGATCTGAGGCGAAGCGTGGCAAATATGTTTTTGGGATTTGTAACGGATTTCAGGTATTAACAGAGCATCGCCTGTTAGATGGAGGACTGGTTATGAACAATAGTCAGAAATTTTGTTGCCAGAATCAATATATTAAAGCTGTTAATAAAAGTAGTTTTGTTAGCAGATTATCTGCTGGCAAGTCACTACTGATTCCAATCGCACATAAAGAGGGTAGGTTTGTGGCTGATGATGATACAATTAAGCGCTTATCAGATAACGATCAGATTCTGTTTCAATATTCTGATTTAGGAGGTAATGTAACAGATAGTGCAAACCCGAACGGATCAATAAATAGCATAGCAGGTATCTTATCTAAAGAGAAGAATGTGGCAGGGATGATGCCACACCCTGAGCGTGCGGTTGAGAAGATATTTCAGCGGGTAGATGGTATTGAGATACTAACTTCATTTTTAGGTTAGGACTCTATTTTTTGAGGATACCTATTAAACAGATAGTTGCTAAACTTACGAGATAAAAAGCAAAGATGATATGGAAGGTAGCAAACTACGTAGTAAGTTTTTAAATTATTTTAATAATAACGATCATAAGATCTTAGAATCAGCCCCTCTGATTCCAACTGATGATCAGACACTCCTGTTTGTAAATGCAGGGATGGTACCATTTAAAAATTTTTTCACAGGTTTTGAGACTCCCCCTTATAAGCGGATTGCATCGAGTCAAAAATGCCTTCGAGTATCAGGGAAACATAACGATCTAGAATCGGTCGGGAAAAGCCGATCCCACCATACATTTTTTGAGATGCTAGGCAACT
>JBLYYQ010000042.1:0-9148 GCA_048550035.1 Nitrospinota bacterium | reverse complement strand
AATTAGTCAAGCAGTCACCAAATCTCCCTTTTATCTACCTATGCATGGAACGTTATGATCTCTGGGAAAGAGTCTTTGAATCAAAAGTGGCAGTGGATATGAACGAGGTTGACTACTTCATTGCACTCTCAATTTATAACAGAATTGCAAAGCTTGTCAAAATCAAGCCTGAGCGTTGTCACTACAGATAGATAATTACTCAGGTAAATTCTGATATCGGAAAAGGGCTTGCTTAAAAGAAGGATCATCAGGCGACTCATCGATTGCCTTTGATATTAGTCTGATCGCCTCCTCTTTATCACCTAACTTGTAATGAATTTCAGCTAATGTATCAAGATAATTTGGTATATTATCAAAAAACTGGAGTGACTCTTCTGCAAACATTCGTGCAGATTCAATCGTTGAATCATCAACCATCTCTAATTGTGCCATTACATTGAAGGCAGGGGCATAATTTCTAGACTGAGTAAGAATAGAATCTAGTTCGTTCCTAGCAAGCTCATACTCGTTTAACATCAGTAACGATGTAGCTAGCCCAACTCGTCCTCTCATATAGAGAGGGTCTATCTCCAATGATTTTTCAAATAGCTCTCTGGCCTTTTTTGCTGCTCTAATTTCTAATGCAACATACCCATCATTAGCAAGTTTTACAAGGTTATCACCTTCTACTTGAGCAGCATAAAGTTTAAAATGCTCCATCGCTTCTTTCTCTTTTCCTGCCCTGTAAAGTGTTTCAGCTAAAAATAATCGACTCTCTACTTGAGTAGTTTGACTCTCAAGTAGACTTTTTGCATAATCAATTGCCTCCTTGTATTCCTCATTCTCAACAAGTGAGGTTAGATATCTAACCTGCTTTGACTGATCAGTTGGATTATTGGTGGCATCATTTTTGAGTTTTTCTGATTCTTGAACTGTAAAATCAACAACTGGAGTAGTCTCAACATTTGGAGCTACAACTTTTATTTCCTCATGCTTTGTACTTACTAGAGTGTTATAAAAAGTGTTATAAAGCACGGCTCCAAAGAGTAAAGTTACTATTGTTAAGATAATCAAAACCTTGACCTTGCTATAATATGGAGTAGCTGGCTTGATATCTTGATCGATCATCTCTGTTACTGGCATCAGACAATTATCGATTTGAATAGTTTCACTGATTTTTGAATCTGGTATTTCTTCCTCAAGAGGGAGTCGCTTATCAAGCGGCATATGGCAAATCCCATTAAATAATGCATTATCTACGCTAGATAGAACTGGAGTAACAATATCTCCTTCTAATGAGCTATCTCCGTGTAAAAATATTTTCCGCAATGCATCTACCCGCCCTTTGATAGTTCCAAAATTGTGTAGCTCACCAACATTTAATTTTGCTTGTAAATTTCCATGTTTGCCGACAATGAAACTACCGTCAGATTCAATTGATCCTTGAAATTTGCCATCAAATCGCATTACTCCTTTAAACTTTAGGGAGCCGTTAAGTTTAACACCATCGCCAAAATATGAATCGATATCTTTATTACTCATTTTCTAATATTGCCATAATTATAATTGAGCATTATGACTTATTTATGAAATTATTGTCACTATTTATCATCTGACCCATCATTGTTTCTGATCGTAATATTTTAGAAAAATTTTGCTTCAAGATCTGCTCAATAAGGAGAGCTATCTCGTTTAAACTATCTCCTGATGCAAAAAGTCGCCCTAGCTTCTCAAAGCTATAGCTTATTATTTTCTGAATGAGCATCGTAGCACCTCTTGATATTTTAATTAAAGTAGCATTACGATTATGGCAGTTGCCACAAATGATGGTTGCCGAATTTACACTTATAAATAGATCAGAACTGTTTTGGATTGCTCTAGAGCAGGTACTACATTCTGAAAGCTTCGAAATTAATCCGCTATAGTGCAATAATCGAATTTGAAAAATTCTAAGTGCCAACTCCAACTGTCTGTCAGAATTTGAAGATAGTAATTTTAAAAGCTTCGATAGCTCATAAAATATATTCTTATCAGGCATAAATTCGGCCTGACTAATGCTGACAAGCTCAATTGCTATAAATGCTTTTAGTAATCTCGGTAGATCAGATTTAAGCTTGAGAAAAGGATCAATAACATCAATTGAGTTAACTCGATGGATATTACTCTTTTTACTCTTGAAAAATATAACGTTAGAGTAGATGAAAGGTTCAGAGCGACCTGATAAGGGGCTCCTCCCTTTAAGAACTCCTTTTAGCGCACCTTTAACTTTACCAAACCGTAGAGTATAAAATGTAACTAACATATCAGATTCACCAATCCTCAGACCACTTAATGCGATGGCAGGAGTGCTAATTAATCCCATTATAATCTCTAACTCAATTTGTTATCATAGTCAGAATTATCTAACTCTTGCTTCCAATTTTTTTTCGTTCTCACCTGCAAGTCAAGATAAATTTTAACAGCAAGTCTTGATTCTAATTCTTTTCGTGCTGCAGATCCTATTGCTTTAATCATTGCTCCACTTTTCCCAATTACTATCTGCTTTTGTGAGTCACGCTCCACTACTATATCAGCATAGATTTTTGTTAAACTAGGGCTTTTCTTTTCAATCTTATGGACACTGATTGCCATTGAGTAAGGGACTTCGCCTTGTAATCTGAAAATAGCTTTTTCTCTTATTAATTCTCCTACAAAAAATTTCTCAGGCTGATTAGTTACTATATCTGTCGGATAGATTGGATCTTTCAACGGTAGATTGTTATTGATTATTGATAAAACCTTTTTAATATTAAATTGAGTCTTAGCGCTAACAGGAACTATCTCTTTGAATTCTGGAAACGATTTACTATAGATTGCAATCAACCCTAAAATCTCTTTTTTCTTTAATAAATCGACTTTATTCAATAAAAGTATATTTGTCTTATTGCTAGTTGCAATCTGTTTGAATAGTAGCTTATCAAGTTCTAGATCTGGTTTGGTAGCATCAACAATGAAAAGTAAGATATCAGCATCAACTGTGCTTGTAACAGCAATTTTGCTCATTTTCCGTGTAAGTGGATCTTTACTCCTATTTGTAAAACCTGGAGTATCAAGAAAGATTGCTTGCGTTGAATCATTATTTAGTATGGCAGTAATTATATTTCGTGTAGTTTGCGGTCTTGGCGAAGTTATAGTTACTTTCTGATGAACCATCTTATTGAGTAATGTAGATTTGCCGACATTAGGTTGTCCTGAAATTGCGATAAACCCTGTGTGGCGCCTCGTTAGCTTATCATCTACACTCAAATGACTTAGCCTTCGTAAAAGTTTCTACTCTGTTTGTTAGTAGCTCGACTCGCAATCTCAGCAAAAAAATCAGAATAAAAAGGGATGCCGTTGCAATAAATGCAACTTTAAGAGCGATCGCCATGTCAGGATGCAAAACTGGTTTAGGAGGATGAATACCACGAGACCAGAGCTTCACACTAAAATGAACAAGTGGCACATCCACAAACCCGACTATCCCTATGATCGCCGAATAGAGCCCCCGTCTTTGCCTATCTGGTACCTGCGCTCGCAAAACAAGATATCCTGCAAATATCAACCATAAGACTAATGTTGTTGTGAGCCTTGGATCCCAAGTCCACCATACTCCCCAAACAGGTTTTGCCCAGAACACACCTGTAATCAATATTAAAGTACCAAGCAACATTCCAATTTCCGTTGCAACAAACGCTATAGAATCATAAATAAAATTCTTTGTTACAAGAAATCCGATTGAAGCTACAAATGTAATAAAAAAAGAAAATATACAAAATAGTGCAATCGGGACATGGTAGTAAAAAATTTTCTGTGGTAGACCCATAAACGATTCAGTAGGTGCAAAATCCAATACAGCCCAAAATGATATCGGGAATAGTACGATAGCTACTATTGCAAAAATTATATGTAGCGCTGGAATCGCTCGTGAAAAGAAATTGATCATTCTAAATCTAGAAGTTTCTTCTCAAGTAAGCTCAACTTACGCCCAAGATAGATTGCATATAGGAAAAAAAGTATCCAAATAACTGAAAAAGCTCCTATAACAAAACTAAGATTACTCATAATATTAACTAACCTTTGTATTACCCTTTTAACTTACTATTATATCATCAACTAATTTTTTTAAAGATATTTAAAAGTAGTATAACCTTATTCTGATAAAATTAGTTCAAATAATAACCAGCCAACGACCAGATAGAGGATGTTAAACAGTATCAATGTTTTATACCATATTGCAAGTTGGTCGACAGGGATGAGCATAAGCAGACCTGTTGAAATTTTTGTTGCTGATATGATAAGTGGTACTAGCAAGGGGAGCATAATAAGAGGCGCTAAGATATCTTTAGCGTTAAGAGTTGCAAATGTTGCTGAGATAATAGAGTTCACTGTAACAAATCCGAGCGTACCTAATCCGAATACTGCTAGCTGGTAAAAAAACATTTCCATCAGATTAAGATTAAATAAAACTATAAAGATAGGGATAATGAGAGCCAGACTTGTCATCATACATATCCATCCGCTAAGTAGCTTGCCAAAGAAGATACTACTTCTACTAATCGGAGCGATCAAGAGAGCTTGCAGTGCGCCATCTTGAGTTTCGCGTGCAAAGGATCTATTCATTGTAATAGCGCCTGAAAATATGATTGCAATCCAGATCACACCGCCACCTATTACTCTTACATCCATTGAAGAGACAGAGATCGCAAAATTTATGATCAGTAGTATGGTGATCGAAAATAGTGCCATACTAGCTAGAGTCTCTTTAGTTCTAAACTCTAATATCAGATCTTTATATGCAATTGCTAGAGTATCATTTATAAAGTTCAATTTAGATCCTTTTCAATATTTAAGATTGATTAATTATCGTTAAATAATTTTGATTGAAGTTAGAGCTATCAATAGAGTTGCAACTCTGTTCAAAGATAATTTTACCCTGATTTTGTATAAGAACTCGATCGCTTAAGCTTATCCCTAGCTCAATATTATGAGTAACAATTAGATTGGTCTTCTTCTCGTGATTTTTTAAAAGGTCAGTTAGCACTATGGTAGCTTGCGGATCTAATCCTGAGAACGGTTCATCTAAAAGTAAGATGTCAGGATCGGATATTAAGGCTCTAGCAATTGATAAGCGTTGCTTCATTCCGGCTGAAAAAGTCTCTGGCAAATCATGCTTTCTATTAGATAACCCTACTTTGTCTAATAGTTCATTCACTCTATTGTTTAGTTTTTTCACCCTATAAAGTTTGCCAAAGAATGTAAGATTTTCAACCGGAGTTAACTGCATATATATTAGATGGTGATGAGATATAAGTCCTATTGATCGTCTAGCAACGATGCTCTGATCTGAGAATGGATCAACGCCTGCAACTTTTAGCTCACCTCTGGTTGATTTTGCTATTCCAGCTATAAGTTTTAGAAGTGTACTTTTCCCAGCACCGTTTGGACCAAAAATAGTCACAGTTTCGCCATATTGGATATCGAGCGAAATATTATCAACCGCCTTTATAGTTCCAAAGCTTTTTGTTAACTCTTTAATAGTAATTGCAGGATTAGGATCCTTCATTATATCTTCATATCTTTCTGATTAAAAAAAGTCTCAAAACTTCATTGTAAGTAGCATATAATATCCCAAGTTAGAACTAATAGGAAATTAAACAGTGCTAGATATCTATAAAGCGTTAGAGATTATCCATACGCATATAGTCCCATCGTTGGAGTATGAGGATGTTCCACTTCTAAATAGTACTAACCGGATATTGGCATCTGATGCAATTTCTGATATCACAATGCCACCTTTTAATCGTGCAATGATGGATGGATATGCCCTTCGTTCAGCAGATAGTGGTGATTCGTATGAAGTTATTGAGTATATTCCGGCAGGGTATAGTCCAACCTTGGCTGTCGGGCCGATGCAAGCATCAAAGATTATGACCGGTGCACCGCTCCCTGAAGGTGCTGATGCTATAGTTCCAGTTGAAAAGAGCTCAGGCTATGTCGAAGTTGGAGCAAAAGTGGTCATTGAAGGAGATGTAAGCAAAGGGAGTAATATCGCTAAAGCAGGAGAAGATTTCAAAAAAGGAGAGGTTCTATTAAATAGATTGTCACATTTAACTGCTCCTAAGATAGGACTACTTGCCTCGATTGGTTATGATCCTGTTTCAGTTATTAAACGTCCATCAGTTGCGATTTTGTCAACAGGTGATGAATTAGTGGAGCCATCTACCAAACCGGTTGGAGGCCAAATAAGAAATTCAACTGCCCACCCCTTATATGCAAGGATACTGGAGCTAGGATGTGATCCGCTGATATTAGGGTCAGCCTCTGATAATATTGCTGATATACGAGAGAAGTTACGATCTGCACACATGTCCGATTTCATTCTTATAACAGGAGGTGTCTCGGCTGGTGATAAAGATTTTGTTGCCGAATTAGTCGAGGATGAGAAGTTTGAGATCCTGTTTCACAAAATCAAGATCAAACCTGGCAAGCCAACATTATTTGCAATCAAAGATAAGAAGCAGTATCTATTTGGTCTTCCTGGCAATCCTGTTTCGTCACTTGTTATATTTGAATTATATGTAAGAGCGGCAATAAATCGCTTTTTAGGGGCATCGAAACTTAAGTGGAATTTTATTGAGTCCAAGCTAGAGTTCAACTATAGCCGTAGAAATAGTATCCGCAACGAGTTTTTACCTGTTTCGCTTAAGTTTCAAGATTCTAATCTTATTGCAAAAAAGGTCAACTATTGTAGTTCTGCTGATATAAAGGGACTCGCAATGGCTAACGGGCTGATACTGATCCCGTCAGGAATTGATAAAATCAATAAGGGTACTTTGGTTAAAACTTTATTAACTTATTCGAAACAGTAATACTAATAGTCTGATGGAGGTAACTTGGCAGGACATTCTAAGTGGGCAGGGATAAAGCATAAGAAGGCAATCATAGATGCAAAGCGTGGTAAATTATTCACCAAGCTTGCAAAAGAGATTAGTGTTGCATCTAAGATTGGTGGTCCTGATCCTGATGCTAATGCAAGGCTCCGGACCGCCATAAGTAAGGCTAAAGGCTATTCCCTCCCTGCCGCCAATATTGATCGTGCGGTAAAAAAAGGTGCCGGTGGGCTAGAGGGCCTAACCTATGAAGAGATCGTTTACGAAGGATACGCTCCTGCCGGTATTGCGATACTGGTGGAGACATTAACCGACAATAAAAATAGGACCGTTGCCCAGATTCGATCACTCCTTACTAAAGCTGGTGGTCAGATTGGTCAACCAGGCTCTGTTATCTGGATGTTTCAAAGGCGTGGCCTTATTATTGTTGAGAGTGATGGAATCGATGATCTTGATCGCTTAATGGAAATTGCATTAAACGCTAATGCAATAGACTTTACTGCATATAAAGAGTTTATCGAAATTGAAACGGAACCTGACGAGCTTGATTCAATTAGGACAGTACTACTTGATGCTCAAATAAGTATAAAATCATCAGAAATATTTATGAGTCCGAAAAATCCTGTCAAAATTGATGATGAAGCAACCGGTAAAAAAGTCTCAAATCTGATTGACTCGTTAGAGGATCTTGATGATGTACAGAATGTATATACAACCTTAGAGCCGTCAACTGATCTGCTTTTAGAGTGATATGATTATCTTAGGTGTTGATCCAGGCTTAAGAGTAACAGGCTTTGGTGCCATCCAAGAAGGGGCTAATGGTCAGCTTCGTTGCCTTGGATATGACCATTGTAAAACAGATCAGAGTAAACCAGTCCCATTTTGCCTGAATGAGATTGCTACTAAATTGCGATCAATAATCGGACAACTCAATCCAACACAGATGGCGGTTGAAGATATATTTTTGAATAAAAATTTCAAGGCTGCAATGAAGTTAGGTCAGGTGAGAGGTGTAATTATGCTTATTGCTGCAGAGTCTAAGATACCGATATCTCAATATACACCACGCCAGATTAAAAGCGTCGTTACAGGATACGGCAATACAGGCAAGGAAGGAATACAAAATATGGTTGCAAAGCTACTTAATCTTAAAAAAAATCCTGAACCATTCGATGCTGCAGATGCGTTAGCAATTGCAATCACAGACTCTATCTTATCTAACAGTCCAACTTATAAACAGACTAATATATGATTGCAAATCTAACTGGCACTTTACTTCACAAAAATCTGACTGACATAGTCATTGATGTCAACGGTGTTGGCTACAAAGTGCAGATATCACTGCAAGCATTTTCAGAGATCGGATTAGTAGGCGAAAAGATTTCGCTTATGATCGTTACCATCGTAAGAGAAGATGCAATTGATCTTTATGGATTTAAAGATGAACAAGAGAGATTTGTATTCAGAGAGTTAATCAAAGTAAATAAAGTAGGTCCAAAATTGGCGCTGACAATATTATCAGGATTGAATTTTAGACGCCTTGCTGCTGCTGTTATTAATGAAGATCTTGCTATGATCGAAACCATCCCTGGCATAGGGACTAAAACAGCAAAAAGATTGATTGCCGAGTTAGCTGATAAACTAAGGCAGGTTGCTATCACTGATCTTGATTCGCCTACAATGGCAAGCGCAACCCAGCTTCCAATTGAAATAGAAAGCGACCTGATAGATGCATTGCTAAGTTTAGGTTATAAGAAATCAAAGATCACTAAAGCTATCAAGGATATTATTGCGAAAAAGAGTCCAGAAGATGAGCTAACTCTTGAAGCATTACTTAGAGAATCAATAAATCTGCTATCTCGCCACTAAGAGATGAATTTATCGTTTATTAAATGAATTTTTAATCGACTCAGGACCAGATTGATTACCAAACGCTTTTTCATATAATTTTGCTATTGTAACAAACTCAAGCATCGCGCGGTGAACTGCATCGTAAATTCGAAATCTGAAAAGCGAGCTAACAAATATTGCGATTGGCAACAGCACCATCTTACAAATGAGAACTGACTGACTCGAGATAGAGCTAGCTGAGTTAGCTATTAATGAACTTTCTCGATCAATCGTATCTACAATTTCCCAAACTGTTCGACGATCTTTATCTGCCACTATTGATTCGTTGCTCCTCAACAGTTTTAGAAAGTTTCCAGCCGACAAAAATAACACCTATCATGATGATTGCCACAATTGCAAACCATATT
>JBLYYQ010000041.1:0-7171 GCA_048550035.1 Nitrospinota bacterium | reverse complement strand
CATATGCCTTTGCCAATTTATCGATTGAATCTTTATCTAAATCATCACGAATATTAATAGACTCCTCTATTGCAATATGAATTGCTTGTAATTGATTAGTCTCTTTACGTATCTGATCTTTGATCGAATTTAACGTATCTTGTAGATCTTTTAGCTCTTGTTCCTTATTATTAAGTTTCAACTCTCTTTTTTGAAGTTCATTCCATAGTTCAATATCAAGTGAATTAGTTTTAGATTCCTTTTTATCGGACAGCTGATCTTGCTCTTCGGCAAAGGCAAGTGGAAACTCCGTACTTAATTTTAATCCATTAATTTTCATGTAATAGCGTGCCGAGAATCCCATGACAAAGAAAATCATAAAAAAGAAAATCAGATTGATTATCAACTTTTGAAAACTATTTTTATAACTTTTCATGATTATCAGCTAAAGAATCGATCCGAATGGAGAGCTCGTCTAAGATTTGTTCCTCACGTTGCAGATCCTTTTTTTTCTGTTGTTCATTTGATTTTTCAATATAGCTCTTTAAGACTTTCCGCTCTTTAGTTTTGCTAATTAAATTATCTGCCGCAGCTGCTTTTTCTAATTGAATCGAATTAATGACTCCATTTTTATTTTCAAGCTCTATCTTTAACCCTTCTGCGTAGTTACTGTAGATTAAAGATAAGTTTGAATGTGTAAAAAAATTAAATGACTTTTCCTTCTTTCTTCTGAGATTTTTTAGTAAAGAATTAATTGATTCTAATTTAATTTTCTCATCATTAAGTCTGTTAGAAACCTCAACGAAAGATTGCCTGGCTTGGCTCTCTAAACTTTTTCTATAATTTAATATTTTACTAAGTCTTTGCTCTGGCATTAAATATCCTTTGATACTCTACCTATGATAAATATAAGTCCTAAATAATGTTTAACATTATTTTTTGAAAATCATCTTCAGTAACCTTAACGATTCTTCTAATGAAATCGACTCTTCAAAATTTTGTGTCAAGTATTTATAAAAGTTATCAATCTTATTTATAGATTCATCAATAGCTTTATTTGAACCTTTTGCGTATGCACCGATATTAATTAAATCTTCAGCCTCTTTATAAGTTGCATAGATTTTCTTAAATTGGCCTGCATATTCTAGATGCTCCTTAGTTACGATTTCTGGCATGACTCGACTAATAGAATCACTAATCTCGATAGCAGGGTAGTGGTTAGCTGCGGCAAGTTTGCGAGATAGAGTTATATGTCCGTCCAAAATTGACTTTGCAACATCGCTAATAAGATCATTACTGTTATCAGCTTCAACAAGGATTGAATAAACTGCGGTAATTGACCCTTTATTTACCCATGAACCTGCACGTTCGATGAGTTGCGGTAAAATAGAAAAAAGTGAGGGTGGATATCCTTTTGATACTGGAGGCTCTCCAATTGATAATCCAATTTCACGTTGCGCATTGGCAAATCGAGTAAGTGAATCCATAACTAGGAGTACATTTTTGTTTTGCTCCATAAAATATTCTGCAACCGCAACTGCGTAAAAGGCTGACCTTGTTCGCTCCAATGCAGATTGATCGGATGTCGCCACAATGATAACTGATCTAGATAAACTTTCCTCATCTAGTACATTCCTGATGAAATCATTTACCTCGCGACCACGCTCTCCTATCATCGCAATGACTACAACATCACAATCGCTATTTTTTGTTATCATACCAAGCAGCATTGACTTGCCGACACCTGCACCTGCAATAATACCAATTCGCTGACCTTGTCCTAATGAAAAGAGTCCATTTATACCCTTGATCCCAACATCAAATGGAGTCTGAATTGGTTTGCGCTCAATTGGATTAAGATTCTGATTGTATAGCAAGTTGGTAGCTTCTGTGACAATGCTACCTTTGGAATCAAGTGGATTACCATTTGAATCAATTACTCTACCTAGTAGATTATTACCAACTTTTGCTGATGCCTCTTTCTGTTTGTAAATAATCTTACAGCCAGCTTCTACTCCTTTTGTTGTCCCAAGTGGCATCAGTGCTAAGCGATTATCTTTGAATCCAACAACCTCAGCCTCAACACGCTTTGAGGAGCGATCTACAATTTCACAGATCGATCCAACAGGAACATTTGGACCATTGCTTTCAATAAGTAATCCGACAACTTTGCTCACTTCTCCTATAAGCTGCACTGGAGTAGCGGTTGATAGAGCAACCTTAAATCGATTGAAATCTATCTTAGTTTTCACTGGCACCTTTGAGTGTTGTACCTATTTTTTCAAGTTGACTTTCTATTCTTGCATCAACTAGCCCAAAGTTACTTTTGATAGTACACCCGCCAGCTTCAATCATCGGATCAAATTCAATCTTGATTCGCTTAAAATGTTTACACTCATTAAGCAGTCTATCCTTGATCTCATTTACATACTCAAAATCAGCTGGATTTAAACTGATAATGCTCTCTTCTTGTGTTGTAATAAGTTTGCTTGCCTCTTCTATTATATTCTTAACTATTGATCGATCACTCTTAATCTCTTGGCGAATAACTAGGTATGATACTGCAATTACAGTATCTATTATTTCATCCTCTGCTTGATTATAGAATGACTCTCGAAGTTGATTAAGCTGCAAAGTTGCACTACTTATAGCTTTAATTGCATCCTCTGCCTGCTTAACTCCTGCACTATATCCTTCATTAAAACCTTCTTTGCTAGCATCTTGTTTTGCACTCTCTCTAATCTTAATTGCATCAGCAGTAGCTTTATCAATAATCACTTTTGCACGAGTTGTAATCTCCTCTAGTCTCATACCATCTCCTACCGAGAAATTAAATCCTCCTCTCACAAAGTTACTATCTACATTACTATCTTCATTAATCGATTTAAACTCCTTCGCCTTGGAAGATGATGTTTCACTCTCATCGTCAAATGAGTTGTACTTGAAGTTGGTTGCAATATCAGCGCTTGAACCTTTTTTGTAAATTCTAGACAAGTTTTTCTCCTCCACTTACTAATATAACTTTACCTTCTCCTTCAAGCTGTTTGACCATCTTAAGTATATTCTGTTGCGCTTTCTCAACATCAGAAATTTTTATTGGACCCATCGCTTCTAAATCTTCTTTCATTATGACTGCTGCCCGTTCTGTCATATTGGAGTAGATCTTCTCTTTTAAGCCTTTCGAGGCGGTTTTAAGTGCAATCATCAGATCGTTAGAGTTAACCTCTTTGATGACATTCTGCAGTCCACGGTCATTGATTTTTATTAGGTCTTCAAACACAAACATTAATTTACGAATATTTTCAGCTAGCTCTGGATCTGTTGATTCGATATTCCCCAACACACTCCCTTCAATAGTCTGATCAAGATAGTTTAGTATCTTCGCTACAGAGTCTGCACCACCTATCTTAGAACCTTCGCCAGTATTTGCAGATCGAAATTCGTGTGCTAGCGCTTCATCTAACTCTTTGATTACCCCAGGTGCAATCCGCTCCAATGTTGCAACTCTAAATACTACATCAGACTGAAATTTCTCTGGTAATTCTTTGAGAACTTCTGCTGCATGTCCAGAATCAATATAGGCAAGAATTATTGCGCAAGTTTGTGGATGTTCATTCCTTAGAAATGATGCAATCGTAGCTGCATCTAACGTCCGAAGAGTCTCTAATCCGCCACCGATATCTTCATTGCCAGTAGTAATTCGATCTAATATCTCACTTGCTTTTGTAGAACTAACAGTCGTCTCTAGTAAACGCTTCAAATAATCTTTACCGCCTGAGACATACCCACCATCACCAGATTGAATCAACTCTGCAAACTCGTCGGTTACTTGCTTTACTGCGTTCTTCGGAACAGTTGGCATTGAACTCATATATGACGATATTTTCTGGATTTCCCTCTCAGTAAGGTTGCTTAATATTTTGGAGGCTTGTTCGTCACCGATCGCAATAAGTAAGATTGCTGCCTTTTCAGGACCTGATAGGTTTGTCATTATAGTTTCTCTATCCGTGCGACTTTAGCCACTCTCTAAGTAGCTCGGCTGTTAGCTTTGGATCTGATTGTACTAGATCTTTGATCTTACTTTTAGAGTCATTACGAGCTTCCTTGCTCCCTACAGTTGTTTCAGGCTCATCAACTAACTCATCTAAGGTTTCTGGAAACGATGTTACAAGATTTATATCCGAACTTGTATTTATAATGTTTCTTGCCATCGGGATGATCAGGAAGAAAAATAATCCACCTACCAGCAGAGCGATACCAATGTAGGGGATCACTACTTGGATCAAATCATTACTTCCTCCTTCTGCCAGAGACTGTTCTGTTTGAAACTCGAGGTTCGATTCAAATGGTGAAGATTGGATAGTTATTGCATCTCCTCGCTCAAGATCTAGTCCGACGGCAGTCATAACAAGCTCTTTAAGTTGATCTAGCTCTTCTTTTGTTCGTGGAATGAACTCTCGTATCTCTTCTCTGTTTTCACCTAAAGTTACTTTGTACCTGCCATCAACCACTACCGCAACTGAGAGCTTTTTAATCGCACCAACCTGATTTACAACATGAGATACCGTCTCGTTTATCTCGTAGTTTACAGTCTCTTGATTGTGATTTGATTCTCGCTTATTCGCTTTTATATTTTGAATAGTTGAACCGGTAGGGATATTGCTTCGAACACCAACAGGATTACCTGATGATGGAGTATCAACAGTTGCCTCCTCAGTCCGTTTTTCTGATCTAGCAACTTGGCTTGCCGGATCATATTTCTTCTCAGTCGTCTCAACCTGTGTGAAATCAAAATCAGCAGTCACTCTAGTCACCACCTTGCCAGAGCCTACAATATTTTCTAGCATTGAACTAACCTTATCTTCGAGCTCAGATGTAAAGCTCTCCTTATACTCAAGCTGATTTGATGTTAGCTTCGAAATACTATCTGATGATTCATTGCCATAAAGAACTCTACCTTGAACATCCACAACGGTTACATTCTCTGGTTGAAGTCGCTCCACAGCTGCTGCAACTAGATGAACAATGCTCAAAGTCTGTTCTCTATTTAAACTATGATTACCTCGCATATTTACAATAATAGAAGCGGTTACATCATCTTGATCTTTCGCAAATAATTTGTGAGCAGGGGTTGCTATATGGACTCTAGAATCTTTTATTTCACGAAATTGATTAATTGTCCGTTCTAACTCACCTTGTAGTGCACGTTGCAAATTTACTCGCTGCGCAAACTCTGTCATCCCAAATGTTGAACTATCAAATAACTCAAATCCGACTGAACTTTCACTTGGTAATCCATCAGAGGCTAGCTCTAGTCGCAACTCCAGCACTGTTT
Organism: Nitrospinota bacterium; assembly: GCA_048550035.1. Lineage (GTDB taxonomy): Bacteria > Nitrospinota_A > UBA7883 > UBA7883 > JBLYYQ01 > JBLYYQ01. The sequence goes on along the minus strand of JBLYYQ010000041.1, from coordinate 1,857 downwards.
CTTTAGGAACTAATATTGCCTGGCCTCCATTTGCAAGCTTATATGGGATATCCATATTATTTAATTTACCAGTAATCGAAACTGTATCTTCATGATCTAAACTTGAGAATAAGAGACCATAGTCTGGCTTTGATGAGAAATAGGAGACTCCAAGGATCGTTACTATCATCATAATGCTTAAAGCTGATAAGGCTACTTTCTTATCGCTTGGTAACTCATTCAAGCCTGATAATAATGTTGTGAAACTATTACGGAGCTTTGATAACAATTCAACCTATCCTAACTATTAGCTTTGACCAATTTCAATTGCCTTTTGCGCCATCTGCTTTGCGGTCTTGATTGCTAAACTGTTCAACTCAAATCCACGCGATGCATTTAGCATATTTACCATCTCTTCAATCGGGTTAACATTGGGTAAGAGTAGGTAACCATCTTCTGTCGAATCAGGATGTGTTGGATCATAAATCATCCGAAATGCACTCTTGTCCTCTACCACATCTATCTTGATTCCTACTTTGCTTTGCGCATAACCATAACCTGATTCTACAACCACTTCCTTCCGTCGATATGGTCCACCTTCTGCTGTCCGAGTCGTATTTGCATTCGATAAGTTTGATGCAATGACATTCATTCGCATCCTGTTTAATCGCAATCCATCAGCTGAGCTCTCTATTGCATCAAAAAATGTCATCTTCTCTTTTTCCTATATAATATTTTTCAGATCTTTATTCCTATCTATCCAATAAGCAATCGGTATGCCAATTTTTTTTACTTTATCTATTGGTTGATTTCTTGTATAATGCTCTTATTTATTTTGGCGGATCTGAATTTGGACAACAGCTATTTAACCAAACCTGCATCAATCTTAACCATCGCTATTGCAGGCCTATTCATCTCTTTTTTACTGCTTTCGTATAGCTCCTACATATATACTACCTATATTGTAGATAACAGCTTGGCTGGCGCTGACATATTCTATACAAAAAAACTTAATAACGACTGGTATTCGTTCGTTTCGTTAGAAGCCAAAGTTTTGACGCTTTTTTCTATCCTATTGACTATCTTCTCAATTCTTTATATCTCAAAGGGAGTCGCCTATAAAGGATTTATAAAATATACCTTTCTCGCTTTTGCAATTACCGAATTACCTATCTTGGGTCTAGGAGCAGAGTATTTTGAAGCGGTGGTAGAACGGGTCGACCATAACTTTGATACCATATCTACCGCTGGAATATGTGTTGCTGATTTTATTACACCGCTCATTGTTAATATGATTCTACTGATGACTATCGCCTTTGCTACTTATCTGGTATATCTTTTCTTTAACGAGCAACAAATATAATTTATTAGAATAATCTTCTATGTCATTCTCATTTTTTTCTAAAAAGAAAACTCTAAACAAAGAGCAGATAGAAAGGGTCGATCAGCTACCTAGCACTAGTCGACTATCAAACTTAGCTGCAACATTAAAGGGAACTCTCAAAACTATACTTAACAAGCATCCTAAATTTGATAAGAACTTTTTTGATGAGTTAGAAGATCAACTTATCCTTGCTGATATTGGAGTTGAACTAACAACAAAATTGATCGACAAACTTAAAGTAGAGACTAAACAAAGAAAGTTAAGTGAGGCGGATGAAGTTATTGAATTTCTTAAAGAGACTCTACTTGCTATCCTTATCACTAATATAGGTGAACCTGTAATTGAAGCAGAAAGTAGTACTACATTAAAGGTCATTTTATTCATCGGTGTTAATGGAACTGGTAAGACAACAAGCATAGGGAAGCTTGCAGCGCAATTAAGCTCTACTGGCAAATCAGTACTGCTGGCTGCGGGCGATACATTTAGAGCTGCTG
>JBLYYQ010000040.1:0-2967 GCA_048550035.1 Nitrospinota bacterium | reverse complement strand
GAAGATATTCTGGATAAAATCAATCAACTTGTAGATGCCTATAATGAACTAGTAGAAGAGATTCAGGCTCATACAGTCTATGATCCAGATAACCCAGACGATACTGGTGTTCTTTTCGGGAACAGTACTTTGCATATTATTTATGATAATATCAGAAGGGCGATGACTAGTCCGGTTGCCGGAAAAGATGTTAGTGGCGACGATGGATTTAGTGCACTCTCACAAATCGGACTAACATTGAATTCTGAGAATCAGATATCAATAGACGACTCTATCTTAGAGGATAAACTTGCCGATAATTTTGAAGATGTACTCAATCTTTTTGTTTCAAATGGATCTGGGGACTATCAAGTTGTAACCTCTAATTATCTTACGCAAGGAGGTAGCTACTCTACTCGAATTGTTGATTTAGCTGGTGGTGATTATAGATTAGAGCTTAAGCTAGAAGGATCGTCAGAATGGATAACATTAGAGCAGTCAGGTCAATATGCAATAGGGGAGTCAGGTTCGCTATTGGAAGGGGTTATAATTAAGACAGGAGAGTTAACTGCCGCAAACCTTGCCGATGTAGGCAACATTGATATCTACAATGGGATTGCAAAAGTTATACAAGGCTATAGTGGCGCATTTACGGCTCTCTCAAGCGAGGGGCTAATATATAATCAGCTCACAACCATTTCCAATCGAGACAGCGATTTAGAAAAGGAGATTGAAAATTTGAATGAGCGTGTATCATTAAAAGAGGCTGAACTTCAAAGAGAGTTTGCGGCATTGGAAACTCTCTTATCTAAGCTTAAGACTGAAGAGAGATATTTAACAACTCAGTTGGAGGCACTAGTTACAAACTAACAATATGAAGACTACTAGCCATAAACAGAATGCTTATTTCAAAAATCAAGTTTTAACAGCCGACAAGAAGCAGTTAGTTCTGATGATGTATGATGGTGCGATTAGATTTTTAATCAAGGCAAAAATAGAGGTCAAAAGGAACAATAAAAGAGAACAAGGAATCTTCCTTAGTAAAGCGAATAATATCATCATCGAGCTAAGCAACTCCTTAGATTTTGGGCAAGATCCCATTGCAACCGATCTACATTGGTTCTACTCTACAATTAGCAACTATATTTTAGATGCCAATATCAATAACGATCCTGCCAAAATAGAGGATGCAATTAAGATGCTAGAAGAACTCTATGAGGGCTGGTCTGAACTCTTTGCTAAAGATGTGGCTGGTGGTAACTAATCTTAATTAGCAGGTCGATCTCTACGGATGCCCTATTTTATATAGCCCGCTATCATGACTATAACTATGTCCGCTCCCTTTGCTTGGAGAACAGTATCTGTTTTGCACCCTAATAGTATAGGTAGTAGGTGTTAATTCTTCAAAATAGATATCGACATCAACCATCAGATTTTGAATCCCATCATTTTTAGCTAACGATTCCAATATAATAGATCCATATGTTGGGTAATTTTGGTTTATAAGGTAATACGACTCAAGCTCTGTTATCAATTTAGATAATACTATCTTTTCCTTAGCACATTCTGATACGGTTCGATGTTTGTAGTAATGAGGTAACAGAACAGATAGGATTACTCCGATGATAAGAACAAATAGTGCAAGTTCAATATATACAATCTTTTGGATTTTCATATCTTATGTTGCTATCAAATTTATCTTGCAGAATTTTTGTTGATAGGTAATGTTACCGTAAAGCGAGACTATTTACTACCACCTACCTTATCGAATCAAGGAAGATCTCTATTTTAAGTAGAGTCAGTCAACCTTTGAGGTCACCTAGATCAGTTGTCTATACTCCATTATAAAGTTAATAGTGATATAGATAGGTTAATTTGGAGATGGCGGACCATTAAACACCCAGCCTCCATCGAAAGTACTGTATGTAAAGACCGTTGTCGGATGACAACTTGTATTTGCAATTCTTATTACAAGTTCTGTGTTATCACCAGCCCTAAAGAATTGTGCTGGGTCACTAAGATATCCATTTGAATCTGCGCCGTTTATTTGTGACCAGCCATTCCAAGCTGGGAGGTAATCGGGACCTGTGGGATTGCTTATATTAGTTGTATATCTTCCATTTTCTGCAAAGTAAGCTTCTTGGGCTAACAGTAGAGATTTGACATCACTAGCCATAACAGCGCAGACCGCCCTTGCTCTATATGCTGCAAACTGAGGTAGAGCGATAGCTGCTAAGATACCGATGATAGCTACCACTATCAGCAATTCAATTAATGTAAAACCAGCTCGCTTTTTCATAGATAAGTTCATATTTAGTGGATAATTATACATAGGTTAATCTGGAGCTGGCGCACCATGAGTCGTCCAAGTTCCGTTGCCAGTATTGTATTTAAAGACCTTTCTCGTATCCGTATTACAGTTTGCATTCTGGATTCCTATTATAAGTTCTGTATCATTACTCCAAAGTACCACTGGGGTAGTATATGTATTTGAATCTGCGCCGTTTATTTGTGACCAGCCAGACCAACCAGGGGGGTAACCGGGAGCTGTGGGATCAGTTATATTAGATGTATATACTCCATTTTCTGCCAAGTAAGCTGTTTGGGCTAAGAGTAGAGCTTTGACATCACTAATCATAGTAGCGCAGACCGCCTTTTTCCTATATTGTGCAAACTGAGGTAGAGCGATAGCTGCTAAGATACCGATGATAGCTACCACTATCAGCAATTCAATTAATGTAAAACCACCTCTCTTTTTCATATGTTTCATAACTTTACACTCTTGCTAAAATTTCTAAATAGAGATTGAGTTGGAGAGTAGGAACTAAAGAGTCTCCTCTAACAATCTCAGGTTAATTTTAGACGGAACTTTAGCGTATTTTTGGTACGACTGTTGTTCTATCACCATAGTTAAGAGAGTGACTCTCTTAACTACAGTAGCAGAACTAACTTTAGCTAGGAGCTATTAAACAGGAGTTATTAATGCAT
>JBLYYQ010000039.1:0-5099 GCA_048550035.1 Nitrospinota bacterium | reverse complement strand
AGGGAAGTCTATGATGGCAAAAAGGACCCCAAGCATTTTAACCGATATAACATTTGAAGAGGCGTTAGAGACAATCAAAAGCAGATCTAGAAGGTAGTGCAAATATTAAACAAGAAAATCTTTTCGAAGCGATACAATTTAGATCACTTGACCGGGAAGAATATAGTTAAATTATAGTAACTTAAAGAGTCTAAGGATCAAGTTTAGCAAGCGCATCATTCTCACCCATAATAATCATAACATCAGAATCTTTTATAACAAAATCAGCCAGAGGATTAGGTAGTATTCTCTCTGGAATAATTTCACGAATTGCAATGACCTGAACAGCATAACGATTTCTCAGCTCGAGTTCCTTTAATGATTTACCGATAAAATCTTTTGGCGCCGCAATCTCGACGATTGAATAGCCATCCATTAAAGGAAGATGATCAAGTAAATTTTCTGATGAAAGAGAAGTGGCAAGTTTATAAGCCATATCTCTCTCTGGGAATACAACTTCAGTGACACCAAGGAGTGTTAATACCTTACTATGCTCTTCTGTGATTGCTTTAACAAAGATCTCTTTGACACCAAGATCTTTAAGACTCATCGTAACTAAAATAGAATAGTCAATTCTAGTTCCAAGGCTGACGACAGCAAAGTCTACAAGTGCAATATCTAATGCAGCTAAGCTATCTTTGTCAGTAGCATCGGCAACAACAGCTCTTGATGAGAAATTTCTAACTTTCTGAACAATATCTTTATCATGGTCGATGGCAAGTACCTCATGTCCTTGTTCATAGAGACTTTTAGTAAGATAAAACCCGAACGCACCGAGTCCAATAACAGCACATTTTTTCATTGTTTCCTCAAGTTAAAGAAGTTAAATTTCTGTAATCAACCTACCATAATATTTTCTTCTGCATACTGATAGTCACCTTTTGTCGGTTTTTTGGCAACTGCAATAGTGATTGTAAGTGGCCCTAGCCTACCTATAAGCATAAGAGAACTGATCAGAAGTTTTCCTAACTCTGATAACTGTTCAGTTGCGCCAGCTGACATTCCAACAGTACCAAATGCAGAGACAACATCAAAAACAACAGCTAAAAACATCTCCTTGCTTGCTGCAGATTGGACCCCGCCTGTCTCTGTAATAAGTAACAATATAGTATATATAACTAATATCTGAGTCGAGATAAAAAGTATAGCGATAGAGCGGGTAACAACAATATCAGGGATAGTCCGTTTAAAAGCAGACGGCTTTTCATATCCAAAGAAGCGTGCTTGGGCTAATCCTATCAAGACTCCAAATGTAGTGATTTTTATCCCGCCACCTACTGATCCTGGTGATGCACCGATTATCATCAATATAATAAGTATTGCGAGAGTGCCATTAGTAAATAGTCCAATTTCAACAGTATTAAATCCTGCGGTTCTACTCGAGAATGTTACAAAGAAAGCTTTAGATAATTTTTCTAAGAAACTCATATTGGCAAAAAGGTTACCACTTTCCATAAGTACAATTAACAATCCACCTCCGACTACTAATACAAAGCTGTAGCTTAAGATTATTTTTGTCTGGAGTGATAACGACGGGAGCCGTTTATCGGAGAATAACTTCAATTTCAATCGTAAATAAAGTTCAACGATAGTTATAAATCCTAACGATCCGATTATAGACAATAGTGCAATCGTAACTGGAACAGTCCCCTCATCTGCAAACGAGAGGAGATTGTCACTAAAAAGGGTGATCCCAGCGTTACAAAACCCAGATACCGCATGGAATATAGCATAATAGAGACCCTGTCCAATTCCATATTCTGGCATCCATCGAATAAAGAGAGCAATCCCACCTATCAATTCAATCAGTAAAGTTAGCTTAATGATTTTGGAAATCAGATCAAATATCGATAGCCGATTTGAGATATCAAAGGAGTCAAATACTAATAACGACTGACGCATAGAGAGTGATTTACCGATAACCAAGGTAAAAAGAACACTAAATGTCATTATTCCGAGCCCACCGACCTGAATTAAGATTAAGATTACTATCTGTCCAAACATGGTAAAAGTAGACGATAGGTCAACCACCATCAGACCTGTAACACAAGCGGCCGAAGTTGCAGTAAAGAGTGCATCTATGAAACTTATACCATCATAAGTCGCAATCGGCAGCTTTAGTGCTAATGTACCAATCGCTATAAAGAGTAGAAATAATAGAGTAAGTAGCTCTGATGGTTCTAAATTCAATAACAAGTTAAGATATGATCGTTTTTTTATCATTAGGCAATTATATTAGGAAAGTTAGGTATTGCCGATAATTATCTCTTTTTTTAAACTAAAATAGTTGTTTCGATTGTCTTTTTAATCATTTTAATTTGATCTTTATCTTCAACTTTTTTACTATTTTTAGTCGTAATGTAAAAAACATTGATTGCTTTGATCCCTTCAGTAGATATTTTTGCACTACGGATACTTAAGTCTAAGCTTGCGATAGTTTTTGCAAGATTGTAAAGTAATCCAACCTTATCTTTTGCCCAGATCTCAATTATAGTGGCATGATCTGAAATATGATTTGTTATCATCACTGCCGGTTTAAAGAGCAACTTAGAGATATCATCCTCTGCTTGAAGATACTTTTTCCTGTTTGCAATCAAATTTTCTAAATCTGAACTATCGTTAATAATGTTGCTAAGCTCCTTTTCAAATCTCTTCCTATGGGTAGGATCATTCAGAATCGAGCTACTCATGTTAGCTAGGAGCAATTTATTTAATGCAAATGAACCTGCAAATGTCTGCGCAACTCCCTCTACTATACTAATTTTTTTATAGGCAAAAAAACCTGCGATGGAGGAGAAAAATCCGATCTTCTCTTTGCCTGCAACTAATATTTTTGTAATCTCTCCTTTAGTTTCTTGATCTAGTTTTATCGCAACTGCTTGAGTTTCAAGCTTTGAAATAAGTTCAAAATCTGTTTTCATCTCTTTAAGAGATGTTTTATAGATATATTGATTAGTAAGAGTAGTAATATAGTTTTGAACCTTATCTTCCCTCCCTTTGGCAGGTAGCAAGTTGGAGATCTTATCAGCTAGTTGGTTGGTTTTTAATCTAACTAGTCCCTCCTTTTCTTTATCATCTATTTGATATTGATCAGTAAAATATCTCTCTGATTTAATATATAGTTCAGTCAAGGCATGATTTTTCCATTCGTTCCAGATTCCAGGCCCGACTGCTGCAATGTCGGCATAGGTTAATAGATATAGCTTCCGAAGATTGCCGATATTTTTTACCCGATCAACAAATTTTTTGAAAGTTGATGGTTCGTTAAAATCGCGCCGCTGGGCAAATTCACTCATCAAAAGATGGTTGCTAATTAAAAACTGAAGGTCATCGAGATATTCATCTAATTTCAGATGTTTTAAGAGCGGAGCAGCAATTGTATCAAGACTGCTCCCATGTCTATCGATTGGCTGTTTGCCTAAGTCATGACCTAGCAGCGCAAGTTTGATAATTAATATATCGGCTGTTTGGGTATAAAGTTTTTCAAGCAGTTGATTCCCTGACTCGCCATCTTGAATCGCCTCTAGTTTACCGATTGCATTTATTGTATGCTCATCTACTGAGTAGCGATGATACATATCAAATTGAGATAGATTCTCTATCAGCCCAAAAAGAGGTACAAGTTTCGCTAACGCACCAGAATCGCGAAGTAGGCGAAGCCCTCGTTCAGAATGGTCTAATTCTAATATGAAAAGGATTAATATAGAACCATTTTCCCCTTGAAAATCCTTATCAGCCATATTGGCTATGAGCTGCTTTGTCCCTTCAAATAGGGATGATGATGGCTTTAACTTTTTTTGCTCAAGCCAGAGAACAATGGTATAGATGATCGATGCTGCAAGCTTAGTAGTGGTAGGTGGAAAATTATTAGCAAAGAGATATTTATTATCTGTAAAGAGTTCCACCTCACCGATCGCTGCAGTTTCAAGATAGGTTTTAGGTCGAAATGAGGTAACAAATTCGATTATCTTTTCATTAAAACGGTATAGAGTTTCAGCTGCTTTATAATAGTTTGTCATTAATGTTGCACAGCTTTCATTAACTGACCCTGCATACTCTTCAATCAACGCAACTTCAGGCTGCTTCGAATGCAAAAGTAAATTATCATTTTTAAGTGAAATAAAGTGGATACTATTTCTAATTCTTAGTAGATATGAATATCCGTTTTCAATCTCATAAAGTTGATCATTACTAAAGAGATTGAGCTCAGCTAAAATATCAGATGAACAGGCTCTAGCTAGCTTCGATGCTAATAGCCAGAATGCATGATGATAATCTCTAAGTCCACCTGGCGATTCTTTTAGATCAGGTTCGGTTAGTTTTAAAAATTTTCCATACTTATCATGACGATAATCGCGCTCAATAATCTTTTGCTCAATATAATTTTTTGAGTCTGGCTTTACCAAATTCAGGAAATATTTTCTAAGAAATTTTTGATACAATTTCGTATCACCAATTAAGAGCCTAGTTTCCATCATAGAAGTTCTTGTAGCAAGATCAACGCTCCCAAGATCAATAGATTCTTCTATGGTCCTAAATGAGTGGCCAACCTTTAATCCTAAATCCCAAAGATGACCGATGAAATATTCTGGGGGTGCTACCTTATGGTCAGAAAGAAAGAGGAGATCGATATCAGAATATGGATTAAGGTGACCCCGCCCATGTCCACCGGTTGCAATGATTGCACCATCAAACGGACTCTCTTCGTTGTTATAAAGATCTGTAATAATATTATCTACACTATTGCAGATAAAACTACTAATTGAGATCCCATCTTCTTTAGCGAAGTGCCGCTTTTTTGCCTCATCTAATTTTTTGTTTAACTCTATTTTTAACTGCTTACTATTATCTGGCGGCATAGTTGATATAAGCTTATGGATTATGAATGATTTTTTATCCCATAGTAGATTGATGCAATACCAACTGTTAGAGGTTTATACTCAACGTTAGAACAGCCAAGTGATGCAAGGATTTTTTTAATATGAGCAGGTGCTGCAAATGTCAACACGGAGTCTGGTAGATATTTATATGCCGCTTGATTTTTTGCGATGATACCTCCT
>JBLYYQ010000038.1:0-3761 GCA_048550035.1 Nitrospinota bacterium | reverse complement strand
TAGAGATGGTGATGCCAGGTGATAATGTAACGATGTCGTGTGAACTAATAACCCCGATTGCGTTAGAGAAAGGGTTGCGATTTGCGATTCGAGAAGGCGGCAGGACAGTGGGAGCCGGTGTAATCACCGAGATTGTGGAATAAAATGCGAGAGATAATTCATTTTCAATGTAGTGAGTGCAAACGTAAGAACTACAGCTCTACAAAGAATAAGAAGCTACATACAGGACGATTGGAATTCAAGAAATATTGCAAGTTTTGTAGGAGTCATATATTGCATAAAGAGACGAAGTAGCGATGTTATGTTCTACAAATAGGGCAGTGGCTCAATTGGGAGAGCGTCGCGCTCCAAACGCGAAGGTTGGGGGTTCAAGTCCCTCCTGCCCTGCCAAACATATTATGGATAGATAAATGATAGATATTGCTAAGATTAAACGATTTTTGCATGAGGTTAAAGTAGAGACGAAGAAAGTAACTTTTCCGAGCAAACAAGATACAATTGCCACAACATGGGTAGTTATAGGTCTGGTATTTGTGATAAGTGTCTACCTTGCAGTCGTTGATTGGATTTTGTCTATTGCGACAAACTATATTATATAGATACGAGTTTAAATATGGCAAACGAGGACAACTCAACGGAGAGTAACGAGAGCGCTAAGGATCTTTTTAAGAACTTAGGTGCTGCAAAAGAGCTAATCAGTAAAGAAGTGACTGTAGCTCAGGATGAGCTGAAAAGTGATGAAGAAAATCAGCCGTCTGATGATAAGGTTTCATCTGTAGCAGATGTAGCCCCAAGTGAGAATCTAGTAGCTGATGTTCCGGTTGAGAATAGTGATTATAAATGGTATGCGCTACATATATTTTCTGGCTATGAAAAGAAAGTATCTGCACAGCTGAAAATCCGTTTAGCACATTATGGGCTTTCTGATATGTTAGAGACAGCATTAGTCCCTGAGGAGGATGTTGTTGAGATTCGTAAAGGTAAGAAGCGTGTTTCGAAGCGAAAATTTTTTCCAGGCTATATATTGGTGAAGATGAAGATGACTGACGAGACATTACATATAATAAAAGATACACCACGAGTAACCGGATTTTTAGGAGACTCAGAGGAGCCGATTCCGTTATCAGAGCATGAGATATCTGGATTACAGGCAAAAATGACCGGTTCGCTTGAAAAACCGCGATCGAAGTATGAGTATGAAGTTGGTGACTCGGTAAGAGTCATTGATGGTCCGTTTGCAAATTTTTCAGGAAAACTAGAGGATGTTAACTTAGAACGAGGAAAAGTGAAGGTAATGGTTTCGATTTTTGGACGATCGACTCCTGTCGAACTACTTTTTTCTCAGGTAGAGAAGGTGTAGAGAGTTTATGGCTAAAGAGATAACAGGTAAAATCAAGCTCCAGGTTCCAGCAGGCGCCGCAAATCCATCACCTCCTGTTGGTCCTGCGTTGGGTCAGCATGGAGTAAATATAATGGAATTTTGTAAGGCATTTAATTCTAGGACTCAAGGACAAGAGGGGTTGTTGATTCCGGTGATAATAACAGTTTACAAAGATAGGAGCTTTAGCTTTGATTTAAAATCACCGCCGGCGAGTGCATTGTTAAAACGTGCAGCTGGAGTAGCGAAAGGTTCTGGTGAGCCAAACAAAAGCAAAGTTGGGAAGGTTACAGTAGCGCAGGTGGTTGAGATTGCGAAGATCAAAGAGGCCGATCTTTATTCAGTAGATGAGGCTTCTGCGATAAAGATAATTTCTGGAACAGCCAGATCGATGGGAATATTAGTAGTATAGTTTTTTTAAATAGACGGAATAGAAAGAATATGGCAAAGATAGCAAAAAGACTAAAAGAGGGAGAAGCATCGATAGATTCTGATCATAAATATTCATTGGCAGATGCAATTAATTTAATAAAAGGGCTGCCAAAGGCGAAATTTGATGAGACAGTTGATATTGCGATCCGTCTTGGTGTTGATCCTGCGAAAGCAGATCAGATGGTGCGCGGAACATTAACGATGCCGAATGGAACAGGTAAGGTAAAGCGTATTTTAGCATTTGCGAAGGGTGAAAAGATTCGCGAGGCAGAAGAGGCAGGAGCTGATTTTGTAGGTCAAGAGGAGTTAGTTGCAAAAGTTGAAGGTGGCTGGTTAGACTTTGATGCTGTTGTTGCAACTCCCGATATTATGGGTTCGGTAGGTAAATTAGGTCGATTGTTAGGACCTCGAGGTTTGATGCCTAATCCAAAATCAGGTACGATTACTTTTGCGATCGGGAACGTTATTAAAGAGATTCAAGCAGGTAAAGTAGAATTTAAGGTGGATAAAGGTGGGATTATTCATACACTGATCGGCAAAGTAAGCTTTAGTCAACAGGCATTGGTGGAAAATGGAGAGGCATTATTAGATTCGATAAGAAGGCTAAAGCCAGCGTCTGCAAAAGGTAGCTATCTTAGAGGTGTTACATTAAGCTCTACGATGGGTCCATCAGTCAAGATAAATATAGCCTAATAATAAGGAAGAAGAGAGGTAGTAATAATAGCATGCCAAACGTTAAGAAGGTTGCTCAGGTAGAAGAGCTAAAAGAGAAGCTCAAAGATGCAAAATTAGCAGTACTAACAAGCTTCACCAAAGTAACGGTTGAAGATTTGACCAATCTTCGCAGAGAGCTTCGCGTAGTTGATGCTAAACTTGCAATAGTGAAAAATAGTTTAGCAAAAATAGCTGTTAAAGAGACAGAGTTAGAGCCGCTAAGTGATAGTTTTAAAGGTACGATTGCGATGACAATCGGCTATAGCGATGAGATGTCTGAGCCGACCAAGAAAGTGGTAGATTTTATAAAGACAAGACAAGGTAAGGTCGATATTGTCTGTGGGGTAGTAGATGGATCTCTTATGGGAAAAGAAGAACTTTACCATCTAGCGACGCTACCGCCAAAGCCTGTAGTTCAAGCTATGCTGTTAAGAACGCTACAAGCGCCGGCTCAAAGTTTTATGAGTTTAATGTTAAATGTTCCCCGTTCGCTAATGAATCTGTTGACTAATTACGGATCAAGCGGCGGCAAGTAGTTGATAAATAAAGATTATCATATTTATATACAGTAAATGTTAATAATTAATTTCAAAGTTGGAGGATAGTATAAAATGTCAGTAACAAAAGATGATGTAAAAGATTTTTTAAAAAGTATGCCAGTACATGAAATGTTAGGTTTCGTGAAAGAGCTTGAGGAAGAGTGGGGAGTATCTGCAGCAGCACCAGCAGCCGTAGCAGTATCTGGTGGTTCAGAAGGTGGGGCAGAGAGCGCTCCTACTACAGTTTCTGTAATATTGACATCACCAGGTGACAAGAAGATTCAGGTAATAAAAGTTGTAAGAGAGCTAACAGGGTTAGGCTTAAAAGAAGCAAAAGAAGTAGTAGATAGTGCGCCAAAACCTATAAAAGAGGGGATTACACCAGAAGAAGCAGAAGACCTTAAAGGAAAACTCGAGGGGGCAGGAGCGATAGTTGAGGTGAAGTAGCTATCAGAATGTTTTATTATTTTAGTTATACCGAATATCAAGCAGTAGATTGCTCTACTGCAGGGTAATGAAGAAATTGCTCTGCTATAAGGTATTAAGTTAACCCCTTTTATTTTGGGAGAGTTTAAGCTATGGTGATTGCTCATCGTCCAGGTAAAGAGCCTGTAGATAGGATAGATTATTCTAAGATACCGAATATTTTAGAAATACCTAGTCTATTGGAAGTTCAGACAACTTTTTATGAACGTTTT
>JBLYYQ010000037.1:0-31129 GCA_048550035.1 Nitrospinota bacterium | reverse complement strand
AATCGAGGCTTACAAAAATTAGCAAGTGAATTAGCGCATATGCAAAAGCAGAAAGCCCTAGAATTTTTCGAATCTTAATGAAACTACTTATCCCTGTTAAGGAACTAAGCGGTCTCATTGCTAATGTCAAACTCAAAAGTGAAATTGAACCAAAACCTGTCAGACGGGTAATATCTTCAATAGGATTTGGCGATAAATTGCCAGTTGAAACTTTATATATTCCAGATAGCAATGGAACAAAAACGATAGCCCAAGCAGTAACTCTCAATAAAGTATCTTTATGAATCTTTCCCATTAGATATTAACATTTAGATCCATACCTTTGTATAGATCTGAAACCTGTTTTGAATAGCCGTTGAACATTAATGTTTTACGTCTGAAGAATTCGCCAATACGTCGCTCTGATCCTTGGCTCCAGCGTGGATGATCCACATTAGGGTTTACATTAGCGTAGAATCCATACTCTTTCGAATTACGATTCGCCCAAGTTGTAGCTGGCATCTTATCAGTAAACTCTATTTTCACTATCGACTTGATCGATTTGAATCCATATTTCCATGGAACCACAAGTCTGATTGGTGCACCATTTTGGTTTAGCAGTGGCTTTGAATAGATATTGGTTGCAAGTAGTGTTAAATCGTGGGTTGCTTCATCTAATCGTAAACCCTCTTCGTATGGAAATGGTATTACTTTACCACGTACTCCTGGCATCTGATCTCTCTTTACTGCCGTTTCGAACCTGACAAACTTTGCATTAGCTTTAGGCTTAACATCATCAATAAGATCAGCTAATTTTATACCGCCCCAAGGGATCACCATCGACCATGCTTCAACACATCGCAATCTATATACACGATTAACATGATTAAATCTCTTTAGTAATGAAGCTAGATTGTACTCTTTAGGCTTATCAACTAGCCCCCCTATCTCTATCGTCCAGGGGCTGGTTTTGAAATTTTTAGCTAAGTCTCCTATCCCTCCTTTATCTACTGAAAATTCATAAAAATTATTGTAATTTGTAATTGATTTGTAATCAGTTAGATCATCACCTAGCTCATCTTGTAGTTTGGCTAAGGAGCTTCTTGGGATTGCCATTGAGCCTGCTACTATACCAAGAGTAGTGGCTAGTTTTAAAAGCTTCCGGCGATTTATGTAATGTTGCTCTGATGTTATTTTAGTTTTTCTCATTAGAATATCTTTCAATTAGCAGTAAATGATTATTATACTATCTATAGGTTTTAATTCATCATATTACAAAAAGTTTTATTTCCTTGTTAAAGTAATGACTACTAATGAATGAAAATAGATTGAAGATGCTCCGTTGTCCAAAATGTAGCTTTGAAGGGAAGCAACAGGTTATTCTTTATAACGGTCGAGCTCAACGTATCGTATGCAGTAACTGCAACGTAACGATAAAAACTTTTATAAAACCGATCGATTTTCTACTATTCGTGATCTTTATCTCTATAATCGGTTGTTGGTTTCTATTTTCCTAAGGATTAACTGTTATTTAAAGGTAATTTATAATGATATCTACTATTAATCGTGAAGACCGGATTGTGATTATTGCCATTTTGGGTCATTTTTTAACTCATATGTCGATCTTGATATTCCCAGCGATTACTGTTCCTCTCTCTCGCGAGTTGGGTCTTAGCTTATCAGAATCGTTTATGCTTGGATTTTTGATGTACTTTCTATATGGAGCATTCGCTATTCTAGTCGGTTTTATTGCAGATCGGTGGTCGCGACTACAGATGCTTCGACTCTGTATTGCAGGGATCGGTCTATTTTCTATTATGGCTGGATTAATGAGCAATATCACTCTATTTGTAATATCGCTTGCTGGGCTTGGACTATCTTGCTCTCTTTATCATCCTGCCGGACTAGGATTGATTTCCAATGAGATCAAAAAGCAAGGCAACGCTCACGGTATTAATGGTGTATTTGGTAGCTTAGGAATCGGTGCTGCACCACTATTGGCAGGGAGTGTAATGCTTTTTTTAAATTGGCGCTATGTTTATATCATCACTGGTATATTAGCTTTAATCGGATTATCCGTTACATATATACTATCGTTTAAAGAGAGTGAAAAAGGTGCTAAATCAAACTTTAAATCATCTGTTAATCCTAACGTTTTATATTTTGTATTATTAGCTATTGCAATGATGTTTGCAGGATTTGCATATCGTGCAAATATGACTATATTACCTGCATATTTCTTAGCTGAAACCAAACTGATAATAGACTTCCTATCTACTAATATTAATATTCATATGATTAAGGAAGGTGATGTTGGCTACGCTAATCTTCTTGTTGCATCCTTGTTGCTCTTTAGCATAGTAGGTCAATATATAGGTGGCAAGCTAGCAGATATTTACGACTTGCGTAAGACATATCTGATTTTTCAATCACTTTCTCTTCCATTTGCATTCGGGATGTGGCTCTTTTCTGATATTGGACTATATATAGCTGCAGGGATGCATCTTTTCTTCGCACTCGGGATGCAACCACTTGAAAACTCACTACTTTCTAAATTTGTGCCACAGCAACTCCTATCTACTGCCTATGGAATCAAATTTACCCTAACTTTTGGAGTGGGCTCGCTAGCAGTATACCAAGTAGCATGGATTGAACAACTATTTCAACTACGAGATGTCTATATCCTAATTATGGCTCAACTGATTCTTGTTATCATATTTGCAGCCTTATTACTTACTATATCAAAGCGTAAACATAGCTTCATTGGTAACCGGAAAACTGTTTAATGAAATAAAAACTTGATGAATTTTTAAAAATCGACTATAGAAATAATTTTCATTTAGGATTATTATGTGTAACTAGAATAAATAGGTAATAAAGAGATTTGATGGATAGTAAAAACAAGACTATTGCAATCGTAGAAGATAGCTTTACTCTACAAGCTAAACTGACCGAAAAGTTTCGTAAGGCCAAAATTAATGCTCAGTCAGTTGAATATGACAAATCGGTTATAACAAAATTAACAAAATTAAATCCTCGTATCATCATCACCGATCGCGATTCACGCAAAACGAATCCATTTGCATTAATAAAGGCAATTAGGGAAAGTAAAGCATTAAAATCGGCCGAAATTTTTTTTTTAGGTAGCTCTATTTCTGTTAAAGATGAGTTAACATTAAGAAATTTAAAAATAAACTCGTTCTTTATAAAATCTAAACTTATTAATCCAATAATCAGATCAGTACAGCTTCACTTGAATCCTGTAAAAGAAGAGACTCTTGCAGAATGGGAAGCTCGTGTCCAAAATGAAAAGTATGCAGAGATGTTAAAAGCATATAGTAATCAGGCAAAACTACTTGCAGATTTAGGTCTGCTCCAGCAGGCACCAGCAACTGCTCAGGCAGGCTCATCTCCACAAGTTGCCCCTGCCACAGTAACCGCTCAAGCAGATAGCCCATCTCCAGCAGTTGCCCCTAACACAGCAACCGCTCAGGCAGCTCCATCGCCAGCAGTTGCCCCTGCCACAGCAACCGCTCAAGCAGGCCCATCTCCAGCAGTTATCCCTGCTACAGCAACCGCTCAAGCAGATAGCCCATCAGGATTAGATCTATCTTCATTTGTAGCAAAATCGGCTGATACTGATAGTATGTTGGATGATATTTTTGGGGATAGTTCTAGTTTATCGCCAGCAGATCAGCTAAAAGCGGGACTAGATAGCTTAAAGCATGGAAAAATTGATGAGGCTATTGCCTCACTATCACAAGCAACGGATGACCAACGATCAGGAGCGCAAGCTAAGCTACTGCTCGGAATGGCATATCGGAAAAAAGGGGATATCAGAACCGCTATCAATATGTTTCAAGATGCGATGAAGTCTGCCACCGGACAGGTTAAAATTGATTGTCATTATGAACTCGCAGTCACATTAGAGCGGATCAACAAGCAAGATCAGGCATTAAAACTTTATCGTGCGATACTAGAACTTTCTAGCAACTATAGGGATGTCAAAGCCAAAGTTGCAAAACTGCAGGGTTAATCTAGATAAATCTTTGAATTTTGTCGCTATCTCTCTTAACAAAGGCATTATATTTGCTATATGAACAGATTTGCCTTGGCAGTCATAGTTTTATCTTTTTTTATCAATGTCGATCTCATTTTTGCTGCAGGCAAGATTAATAATATTCAATTCACCAACCTGCAAGATAGATCACAATTAGCACTAATATTGTCAGACGAGATAAAGTTCTCAAGCGAGCATAATGTAGAAGGTAATATCTTTCGACTAACATTTGAAAATAGCTTAGAGGCTGAGCGTATCTTAGAAGATAATAAAAGATGGCTAGATCATAAAGACTCGTTAATTGAGGCAGTTACAGCAAGTTATGATGAAAAAAGTAAGGTAATGGTCATCGAGATTAAACTTGCCAAGCAGGCTGTTTCAATAGTAAAGAGCATCTCTAAAAAGCCGAATGGACTAGTATTTGATTTTTATTCTAAAGATAAGATAGTCAAAGTCCCAAATATAACTGCAAAGAGGTTTGAGCAGCTTTTTAAAGATAATTTAGATAAGCGTAACTTGGAAGAGGTATTGGCTAATAATCGATTAGATCCAAAACTTCAGAAACTAAAGCAGACTGGCTCTATACAATCAGAGCAAGCAATACGATCTGACTATATAACATTGCTAAAAACGATTCAGGATGAAGATATACCTTCAATCCAAAAATCGATTAAGTTGGCAAATAAGTTTTTAAGAAAATATAGTGGCACTGTTTATGACGAAAAAGTTTTATATTTAATTGCCAATAGTAACTATCTTCTTGCTAAGAATGATAAGCGAAAGTTAGAAGATGCACTACAATCTATTATTACAGCAACGAGTAATTATCCAAACTCGCAATTTTATAGGCAAGCTATTATGCGCAAAGCATCAATATATAGTCGCCAAAAGCTCTATCTTGAAGCTTTAAATGAATATAGCTTACTGATTAAGAAATTTCCAAATGACAAATATGTAACAGAAGCGATGTTAGGTAAAGCTTTAATACATATCAATAACAATGAGTTAGAGTTAGCCAATGACGATCTAGTAAAAATACTCTTACTTAATCCAACATATAATGATATAAAAAATATCCTCTACCTACTAGGAGCAACATTTCATGCAAGAGGAAATTACCAAAGAGCATTTGAAATATTTGACGATGCTCAAACAAGATGGCCTAGATATCCAGTCGACAATCTTGCAATCTACTTAGCAATTGCAGATACATTTGCCAAGCTTGGATATCAAGATAAAGCAGAGGAGAGTTTCTTAAATATCATCAATATATCTCCAAATAGCAAAGAGGGTCAGCAGGCAGTATTGCAATTAGCTAACCACTACCTTCCAATCGATCAAGAAAAATCGATCAAGCTTTACAAGAGATTGTTAGTAAACGATCAGAGCGAAGAGTATACCTTAGCAAAATTAGGATTAGCATCAATCGGAGCTACTGATCAGAAGTTACTTTTAAACGAAGAGAGCTTCCAGATTCAACCACTTGCGAGACCATTGAAAACATTAGATGAAATTTTCAAGCAAGATCCAGAACTGTTTGGCAAGGAGGCCTTAATAGTAAAAGCTAACGCATTAAGTGCTAATAGTGAGTATCTTGCTTCAATTGATACGTTTAAACAGGTGATTGAGCAGTATAGTTTAGATCAAGATTCAGCTAAGATTAAGGCTAAAATTAGGGATAACCTAATAAAGCTAATAAATAGTTATTATAATCAGGATGGATTTTTTGCAACATTGCTAACTTATCACACAAATTTTGACCCATTTTTGATGGAGCTAACAGAGCCAAGGTTGTTAGCCAAGATAGGTGATAGCTATCTTAAGATCGGTCTATATAATAAAGCGGTTGAATATTTACAGCGTGCAACAAGTATGGAACTCTCAGGCAAGCAGAGAGTAGATTATGATTTAATTTTATCAGAATCATTAATAAAGATAGGGCAAAACCAAGATGCACTAAATATTTTATCACCAATTTTAGTTAATAACGAAGATCCTAAGATTCTAATCCGAGCCAGATTATTATTTGCTGATGCATCATATAACAGAAACGAGTTCAAAAATGCAATAACAAGCTGGCAAGATATTTTAGCCAAAGAAAATGATGATAAGCTAACTACCAAGGTGGCATACAAGCTAGCACTCTTATACGAAAAAAATAATCAATTAAGAGAAGCATTGAAAAACTTTCAGATAGTAATAAATCGCTCAATACCAGAAGATGAAACTTTTAAGGATCAATGGAACTATATTAAGAACAGTCGCTATAAGATTGCGAAGATTAGATATCATCTTGGAGATAGAGATCTCCTGATTGATGCTGCCAATGATTACATTAGCCGTTATGAAACTGATCCAAAGTCAAAATGGTTAAAATATATTATTGCTCAGACCGAGAGTGATTTGCAAAACAGTGAATCGGCGGTTAGTTTGCTAGAAGAGCTATCGAATAATGAGAGTGATGAACTTCTCTCAATTGTTGCAGACTCAAGACTGACAGCTCTAAAGTGGAAAGGATATAATTATCTTCTATTTGCTGATTAAATAGTGAAAATTGTAGTATCCTAGTTTTGGTAATAGTTAGCAGTTAGTCACCAATATTATATTTATATCCAGATAGAATGTTATGTGTAATAAGCAGGTTATTCTAATAGTAGATAGTGACCCGATACTCTCATCAGAGCTATCATCGGCAATCTCGAAGCTTAAATATAGAGTCAACGCTGCAAACTCATTAAAACAGGCCGAATCATTACTTATAGCCGATAGCCCTTCTTTGATTATAGTTGAGGATAAAGAAGGTTTTCTAACTGCAATTAAGTCGTATCTTATCAAACATAATATAGAAGCCAAAATAGCAATAGCAACCGAATCAAATGAGAAACTCGACACGATTTTTCCGATCTTACAAAAGCCAGTTTTAGAGGAAGGCTTGCAAGAGCTTCTAAATAAGATATTTAATCATAAGGGGGCTACCGAGATTAAATCAGTGACAACCAACAGCATAGTTGAGCGTGAAATAGTAAGTAAAGATGCTACTTTTTTAAGCTTACTTGCAATAGCAAATAAAGTTGCCAAAGCACCATCTGCAGTGATGATTAGGGGTGAATCTGGCACCGGCAAAGAGTTGGTTGCAAGATATATTCATAGTCAGTCTGATAGAGCAAACGGACCATTTGTAGCATTAAACTGTGCATCATTGCCAGAAACATTATTAGAATCAGAACTGTTCGGTCATGAGCGAGGGGCATTCACAGGAGCAATAAGTAAGAAGATCGGCAAGTTTGAGTTAGCGAATAAAGGGACATTACTATTAGATGAAGTAACTGAAATGTCTGTGGATCTTCAAGCGAAGCTACTCAGGGCGATTCAAGAAAAAGAGATTGATCGAATTGGATCCAAAGAGCCTGTTAAGATTGATATTCGGCTGATATCAACTACAAACAGAGATATTGGAGCCGCAATTGAGTCAGGTGATTTTCGAGAAGATCTATTTTTTAGATTAAATGTTATAGAGCTAATCTTGCCACCACTACGCGATCGGCAGGTAGACATCCCGATTTTGGTGAAACACTTTATAAAAAAATATAGTAAAGTGTTAAATAAGGAGATAAAAAATATCTCAAAAGAGGCAGCAACTGAATTGCAAACTAATAAGTGGCGTGGTAACATCCGAGAGCTTGAAAATATTATAGAGCGTGCAATGCTTTTAGCAGAAGAGAATGAGATTACGCTCAAAGATCTGATGATCCGCCCTACCATCTCCTCTTCTGCGAAAGATCAAGATATAATAGAAGCTGGTACTACAATTGCAGGTATAGAAAAGAAGTTAATTATAAAAACATTAGAGCATGTTGATTACAATAAGAGCAACGCAGCTAAGATGTTAGGAGTATCGATTAGGACTTTACGAAATAGATTGACTGAATATAAGTTAAGTAACGATGGAGAAAAAAGTGATCACTCTGTACAGTAGGCGATGCCTACCGATGTTGGTAGTAATGTTGAGTTTGGTTTTGGCGACTGTAGCATCTTCCTATGCAAATTCAACAGTAAGAGTTCTTCTGGCAAGTTCCGAATCCAAGATTGAAATCAGGAGTGATGCTAAAATAATAGTGGAAGTTGAAAATGAGAGAGAGGATATCCGCTCTGGAGAAGTTATCATTTCATCAAATGGTGTAGGTGTTGTGCTAAACGGCTCTAACATAGATAGCAACCGTATCTTTTTAAGTAGCAAATCACCATTAGATTATAAAGCGAAACAGTATATAGGAAAGCTTGAAATTATAAACGATTATGGTAGCTTCCAGCTGATCAATCATCTTCCCCTTGAACTTTATATAGAAGGTGTAGTGGCCTCTGAAATCGCCTATAACTGGCCAATGGAAAGTTTAAAGGCTCAAGCGATTGCATCGCGCTCTTATGCCATCTATCATATAAATAGATCGGCTAACCAACCGTTTGATCTGAAAGCCGATGTCAGCTCTCAAGTATACAACGGTATTCATGAATCAAACTCCAACATCCGCAAAGCTGTACAAGCAACTAACGGTCTAGTAATAAAATCATCTGGCAAGATAGCAGAGGCACTATTTCATAGCTCATCAGGAGGCAAAACTGAAGATATTGCAAATCTCTGGTCAAAAGAGAAACGCTCATATCTTATTAGCCGTCCGGCGCTAGATGCTAACTCTCCTTATGACTATTGGGAGATAGAATTCAATAAAGATATCGTTAGGGAAGCCTTGAATAAGAAAGGTTACAAAGTTGGTGAAATCTTGCATATTACCCCTGCATCACTCACAAGCTCTGGGCGGATTAATAATCTTAGGATTGTCCATTCAACGCCAACACAAATTACATTGATAGATGGATACAGCTTTAGAGCTGCGATAGGTTCGACTAAAATTCGGTCAACAAGATTTAAAGTTAGCTATGACGATAACAGTCGATTTTTGTTTGTTGGTCGCGGTTATGGACATGGAGTCGGAATGAGCCAGTATGCGGCAAAGAATATGGCAGCTAGTGGTTACACTTATCAAGATATTTTAAAATATTTTTATAAGGGTGTTAGGATTGAAAAATTAAAAAAAGATGAGGATCAATACGCCTTTAATTTTTAATAAAATATAGGTTAGAAGTTTTATGAATCTCTCACTCTTTGATTACGACCTGCCGGCTAAGCTAATAGCGCAATCACCATCAGCCAAGCGAGATAGTAGCCGACTATTAGTTTTTGATCGAACTTGCAAGATAGCTCAAGATAGTTATTTTAACCAGCTCCCATCATTTTTAGATCAAGAGACCCTAGTAGTTGTCAACGATTCAAAAGTCTATCCTGCTAGGCTTTTTGGGAAGCGTAAAACAGGTGGCAAGGTTGAGCTACTCCTCACAAAGAATCTAGGCGGCGGTCGATTTTCTGCATTGATCAAACCGTTATCAAAATTGAGAGTTGGTGAAGATATTTATATAGCCAATGAGAGTTGTCGATTAATTGCTAGTAGCGAATCAGGGGTTGCAACAATTGAGTTTAAATCAGCCAAGATTCCATTTAGGCTAGCAGACGAAATAGGTCAAACACCTCTTCCGCCCTATATCAAACGAGAACGAGATGCTACAACAAAGATGGATCGACTTCGATATCAATCACTGTTTGCAAAAGTAAGAGGATCGTGTGCTGCGCCAACCGCTTCGCTTCATTTCACCAAAGGTCTGATTGATAGATTGCTTGCTAAAAAGATAGAGATCGTACCAATCACACTACATGTCGGCCCGTCAGTATTTCGTCCGATTCGGGCGAAAGCGGTAGATCAAGAGAGACTAGATTCAGAATCTATCCTGATCTCTGAAGATGCTGCAATGAAAATCAATCAAGCAAGAGCTCAATCAAAGAAAATTGTTGCTATCGGCACTACAGTAACAAGAGCATTAGAGTCTCAATTTGATAGAAAAACCAATAGCCTCAAAGCTATCAATGGCGAAACATCACTCTTTATTAAAGAGCCATTCAAATTCAATATTGTCGATCATCTTGTAACCAATTTTCATCTTCCGAAAAGCTCGCTACTGCTACTAGTAGCTGCATTTGCAACAAGAGGTGATATCTTAGCTCAATATAAAAGAGCGATTGCAAACGAGTATAGATTCTACAGTTTTGGCGATGCGATGCTTATTCTTTAAGAATTTTACAATATCGATTCAAATATATTAAAGAATAGCTCTAGGTCTGAATCAGTATGAGTTGCAAGAACAGATATTCGTAAGCGCTCTTCATTTTTTGGAACAGTTGGCGACTTAATAATTGGAACATAGATTTTATTCTCAAGTAAGCGACGATGCAATTTTTCTAACATCTGACTGTTATCGGCAAGGAGAGGAATAATAGGTGTCTGATCTGATGGGATTTTAATTTTGTGACTGGCAAAAAAATCTCTCATTTTTTTTACATTATTAAAGAGTTTTTTCCTAAGTTCATCACCCTCTTTGGATCTAATTATAGATAGGGATGCTGATGTTGCACTCATCAGAGGAGGAGGAGTAGCACTAGAGTAGATAAATCCTCTAGCGAAGTTGATTAACCCATCAATTAACTCATCAGACCCTGTCACAACCGCACCGGCTGTGCCGAGCGATTTGGCAAAAGTTACAAGATGAATATCAACTTTATCTAATACTCCTACCTGATCTGCAATGCCTCGCCCTGATGGTCCATATATCCCAAACGAATGAGCCTCGTCGACAAATAATATCGATTCTGACTCAGATGCTAGCTGTTGGATTTGAGATAGCAAAGCAAGATCACCATCCATAGAGAATAGCCCTTCGGTTGCTATCACTTTTCTACCTGAAAAATCTTTGAACCTGAACAGATGTTTCTTAAGGCTTGCAATATCATTATGCCTAAACCTTACTAGTTTCGCTTTAGAATAGCGGATTCCATCAATGATTGAGGCATGAATGAATCTATCGGCAAAAACTATATCGTTTTTATTCAGTAGTGAGGTAAAGATCGCAACATTGGCTGCATAGCCGGTTGAAAAAATCAGAGCACGCTCTTTACCTAAAAAATTAGCAAACTCAGACTCTAATTTATCATGCGATTTAAGCTGGCTAGTCAGAAGCCTTGCTGATCTAGCACCAACTCCGCAATCATTAATTGTATCAATTGCAGCCGCCTTAACCTTTGGATGCAATGCTAAGCCTAGGTAGTCATTTAGCGAAAAGAGGAGTGTCTGGCTATCAAACGATTTTAAAGTTCTAAATCTATTCTGCTCTTCCAAAACTGCTAATTTATCGCTAAAAAGTTTGGCAACCATTATCTATTACAATTTTCTTAAATCGTACTTAATCCTAGATCATTAATCATCTGTAAATCTAATGCTCCATCACGACCAGTAGTCGTAAGATATGAGCCAACCATAGTAGAGTTTGCACCTGCTGCAAATATTAAAGATTGTAAGTCTCGTAGATTCTTCTCCCTGCCGCCTGCAACTTTGATATCTTTTGTTGGCATCATTAATCTAAACATAGCAATAATAGTCAATATCTTGATCGGACTTAGCGGTTTACTATTTTCCAATTTGGTACCTTTGATCGGATTTAGAATGTTAATCGGAATAGAATCGACATCAAGCTCTTTTAATGTGAATGCAAGCTCAACTCGCTGTTCATCAGATTCACCAATACCAAAAATAGCTCCAGAACAGACCTTTAATCCAGCCTGCTTCGCAGCTTTAACACTATTAATATCATCTTCATAATCATGTGTAGTGCAGATCTGAGGGAAAAATGAGCGGGCAGTCTCAAGATTATGGTGATACTCAATGAGACCTGCCTCTTTTAGCTTTACTGCACTCTGATAATCTATGATCCCAAGCGAGGCACAACGATGAATATCAATATTCGATTTTAACTTTTCAAGATAAGCTATGATCGGATTAATATCAATCTTCTTCTTATCATCGGCTAGTCCATAACCAGATGTCACAATACCATACTTATGCGCACCATTTTCTAATGCTTCGGTAGCACCATCTAACACTTTTTTATCAGATATAAAATCAAACTCTTCGACTTTACTACTTGCATGAACTGATTGTGAGCAAAAGGCGCAATCTTCAGGACAGCCACCTGATTTCGCATTGACTATTGAGCATAACGATATTTTATCTTGCTTGTGTTCTCTTCTTACACGATCTGTCACTGCAAGTAATGTAAAGAGTCTAGTTGAGTCAAATTGCAACACTGATAGCGCCTCATCAAATGTCAGTGGAATGTCTGCTAAGGCTTTTTTTTCTAGATTAACTAATAAATCGACTAATTCTAACGATGCGATATTCATAAATGATGCTCCAACTATTTTTGATATTAAAATTATTGATAAACATGATCGGATCCTCTTTTTATATCCGCTTTATACCATTGACAACAAGCGACATATTAACTAATAGTAGATAGTAAATACTAGTAAATATTCAAACAATTATTTAAATAATGAGCAAAACAAAAAGTGATTATTCCAACTTAGCAAGTAAGATCAATACCTTATACGCTAAGGATCTGCTTAAAGTAGAGGCTGCATTAAAAACGGATATATCGTCTGATGTTAGCAAAGTGCCTGAAATATCCGAATACCTGATCGACTCAGGTGGAAAACGATTGCGTCCTCTATTACTTATTGTCGCTTCAAAGTTAGCTGGCTACGAAGGGGGTGATGATCATATTTCATTGGGTGTGGTGGTTGAGTATATCCATGCCGCATCATTGCTACATGACGATGTTGTTGATGGTGCAGATACGAGACGCCAGATAGAATCGACTAATCGAAAATTTGGGAACGAAGCGTCAGTATTAGTTGGCGATTACCTATTTGCTCGAGCGTTTGAATTGATGATTAAGCTAGATGACTTATCAATTGCAAAAGCACTATCAACTGCAACAAAAGTATTAACCGAAGGTGAGTTATTACAACTGAGCAACATTCATAATCTTGCAACGAGCGAAGATCAAATTATTGAGACAATATATCGGAAAACAGGAGCTCTGATGGAAGCAGCCGTTGAGGTTGGTTATCGATTAGGCGATAACATTGATCCAGATGGCATCGTAAATCTTAGAACTTATGCTAAAAATATCGGGATCGCATTCCAACTTATCGACGACACTCTTGACTTTACCGCCACAACAAAAAAATGGGGCAAACCTATCGGTGCAGACCTAATTGAAGGTAAAATAACAATCCCGATTTTAAAAGGTTATGTTGCAGCATCTACTCAAGACAAAAAGTTCTTGCATGATGCAATCAATTCAACAGTGGTAAATGAGGAGACTATCTTGCAGGTTAAAGAGATACTTGAAAAATATGGAGCTTTTGAAAGCACAATAGCGCTTGCCAAAGATTATGTGCGAGAAGCGAAAATGGCTCTTGAACTCTTTGGTGATTCGATTCATAAAGAAAACCTTAAAATGATTGGCGATTACCTTGTCCACCGGGCGATATAGATAAAAAATAGTTATCAACCTCTCTTGACATGATAGTGCCAAGCTGGTAGCATGAAAGATCTAATATAGATTTTAACACGCTCTAAAAAATAGCGTCGCTGCGTGAATAACAATAAGAAGAACCGAGTAACTCAAGCAAGGAAGCTTTATCTCCTCTCATCAATCGGGATTCAAATTATAGTCTCAATACTTATAGGGCTGATAATCGGAGTCTGGCTCGATGGCAAACTTGAGACAAAACCAATTTTCACATTAATATTTATATTTTTTGGAGTTGTAGCTGGGTTTCTTAATCTGTATCGTGTGACCAAGAAGATTGTGAGTAAAGATGAGCGATAGGAAAGAAAGCGAAGGAGGTATCTTCCTTCAAGATTCTGCTCTAATTCTAAAGATAAACTACATTCTGCTCGGAGTGATTATCACACTCTGCTTGATATTTTATCCTAGAGTAGATATGATTGTATCGCTTGGAGTTGGAATGATTATCGCCATCTTGAACTTTCAGGCAATAAAGCTATCACTTAGCAGTTGGGCAGAGAATAAAGAGCTCCCGAACAAGGCATTTTTGTCATTATACGTATCGTTTTTAGTCAGACTTATGATTGCAGCGATATTGATCGGCTTATTATTAATTTTCAAATTAATAAATTTTGTAGCTTTAATTGTAGGATTATTTACAATACCATTATCACTCTTCACATATGGGTTGATAAAAATATATATTATGATAGCCTCTAATTGAGAACAGATGAAAGAACCGATTAATTATCTAGTAGTACCAGGGTTGGAGCATTATCCACATGTGACCTATACATGGGTGATAATGGCTCTATTTATATTGCTAGCAGTACTAGTTAGAAAGAGTTTAAATCCGAAATCACCAACTGGTGCCTATAATCTTATTGACTCACTAGTTGTAGGTCTAATTAGTTTTTCAGACTCTGTTATAGGGAAAGAGGGTCGCCCCTATTTTCCACTATTAGCAACTTTGGGTCTGTTTATATTGATTGCCAACATTTTCGGGTTAATACCAGGAGCTGTATCACCAACAGCGAATGTAAATACCAATGCAGCGATGGCGATTACAGTTTTTCTTGTTTATCAGTATGCAGGATTAAGCAAGCATGGTTTTAGGTATATCAAACATTTTCTAGGTCCATCACCTGCGTTAGCGATTCTTTTATTCCCGATTGAAATTATTTCTCACCTTGCACGGCCTGTCACATTGACAATGCGCCTATTTGGAAATATAAAAGGAGAAGATCTAGTCATATTGGTACTAGGCTTTTTGATACCGTTATTATTACCTGTTCCGATGTTAGCATTTGCGCTATTTACATCGGTACTGCAAGCTGGTATCTTTGTATTGCTCACTATGGTTTATTTGGCAGGAGCCTTAGATGATGCACATTAAAAAAGTAACCAAAACAATTTAACGATAATACATTTGTAAGTTTAAAGAAAAAGAGGAGAAGAAAGTGAGTAGAAAATTGATACTCAAAGTAGTTGGATTACTAATGGTACTAGGAGGAATAATTACCGTTGATGAGGTCTTTGCAGCAGAAGGAGCACATGATGCAGCCACGATTGAAGCATTAGGGATGATCGGATTTGCATCAATTGTCGGCGTCGGTTTAGCAGCGGCTGGATGTGGGATAGGTATGGGTCAAACAGTAAATGGCGCATTAAATGCGATGAGCCGAAATCCTGGAGTATATGATCGTATCTTCATGAATATGATGATTGGTCTTGCACTGATTGAAGCATTTGTTATATACACATTGGTATTATCGTTTATATTTATGTATGCAACGCCTTGGTCACTTGCAGGTTAGATCGAAGCTAAAAAATTATTTAATATGCAACGCTTAAGTTAGCGTTGAGCCGAGATTATTAATATGACTAAAAATGTAGATTCGCAAGTAGCAAACGAGGTTATAGATTTAGAATTTGTAAGCGAACTTTTGCTAAAATATAAATCTAGCCGTGGAGCGATAATCCCAATATTGCAAGGTATTCAGACAAAGTTTGGATATTTGCCACGAGGAGCGGTTGCTCTGATGGCAAAGAGTACCCGTATGACTGTTGCGCAACTTTTTGGTGTTGCAAGTTTTTATGCACAGTTTAGGATGACGCCATGTGGTAAATATATCTTTAAAATTTGCTGTGGAACCGCTTGTCATGTAAAAGGTGCCCAACAGTTAGTCCAGACCGCCAAAGAAGAGACCGGTAAAGAACTAGGTGAAACTACAGACGATAAGCTAATCACTGTAGAAAGAGTAGCATGTATTGGTGCATGCTCACTTGCTCCTGTTATCACGGTTGAAGATGAAGCAATCGGACATATATCCAATTCTCAATTTAAAGAACTATTAGAAGATTATCAGTCAAAAGAGCTGTAATCTTCTGTAGTTTCAAATGAACTTAAAAAATGTTCAAAAATTTATCTGATAAGTTAGAAGTTGTTGTTGATCGCCTAAAAGGGATCAAACGGCTTACTGAAGCGAACATTGAAGATTCGTTATCTGCAACAAAAACTGCACTATTAGATGCTGATGTAAACTTACATATAGTAAAAGATTTTATTAGCCGTATCCGTGCTAAAGCAATCGGCGAAAAGAGTATAAAATCTTTAACAACAGGTCAAACCTTAATAAATATAGTCCATAAAGAGCTCATTGCATTACTAGGTGAAACAGCATCGGATATAAATTTTGAGCATAATAAACCGACTAAAATCTTGATTGCAGGTCTGCAAGGATCAGGAAAAACCACAACTTTAATCAAGCTTGCCAAGAAGATTAAATCAAAAGGTTATCAACCGCTAGTTGTGTCGACTGATATATATCGCCCCGCTGCTATTTTGCAGCTAGAACAGTTAGCTAAGTTGGCAGATATTAAGTTTTTCCAATCAAGCCAAGATCAAGATCCACTACAAATTGTGAGAGAATCGGTTGCGAGCCTTGGGAAAGAAGGGGCAAATGTTTTACTGATAGATACTGCTGGTCGGTTAGGTATTGATGAAAAAATGATTGCAGAGCTAAAAGCGATTCAATCGTTATTATGCCCGAGCGAAACATTATTTGTTGCAGATGCAATGACAGGTCAAACTGCATTAAATAGTGCAGAAGCGTTCCATAAAGCATGTCCACTTACCGGAATAATATTGACAAAATTAGATGGAGATACCAGAGGTGGAGCTGCATTATCGATTAAGCAGGCACTAAATATCCCAATAAAGTTTATAGGTGTTGGTGAAAAGATTGATCAATTTGAGGAATTTCATCCTGATCGTATAGCAGGTCGGATATTAGGGATGGGAGATATCTTAACTTTGATTGAGCAGACCGAGTCAAAATTAGATTTAGAGGAAGCAGCCAAGTTAGCTAAGAAGAACCAACAAGCAAGTTTTAACCTAGAAGACTTCTTAAAACAGATAAAAATGGCTCAATCGTTAGGACCAATTGATCAATTAGTGAAGATGGTGCCAGGTTTAGGCTCGTCAGTGAAATTGAAAAGTATGCCGACCGCCAAAGACCTCAAAAGAATTGAGGCGATCATCTCTTCTATGACTAGGAAAGAGCGAAAAATGCCAGCCATTGTTAATATCTCTAGAAAAAAGAGGATTGCAAAAGGGGCGGGAGTCTCTATTTTAGATGTCAATAAATTGTTGAAAAACTTCCAAAAAGCAAAGAAAATGATGAAAATGTTTGGTAAAAAACAGTTGAAAAATTTCAATATCCCATCTGAATTTGAAGGATTAAACTAATTTTCAAATTTTTTATGCTATACTGCCTAATTACTTATTTATTGAAAGGAGATAAAATTGGGAGTAGTTCTAAGATTACTAAGAATTGGAGCGAAGAAGAAGCCTGCATATAGAATTGTGGCTGCTGATTCTAGACGCTCTTGTAGTGGATCATATTTAGAATCGGTCGGTCATTACGATCCAAACAGACCTTCTAATAAGTGTGTGATTAAACAAGATCGACTTAACCATTGGGTAAGTAATGGAGCGCTGATTTCAGATCGTGTAAAGAGTATATTGAGAAATAATCCTGCTCAACCTGATACGGTTGCTAGCATCAGTAATGAGAATAATGAAGGTGCTGATTAGTAGTTTAGCTACCTGATAAAATAGTACTAGTAGCAGTACAATTATCTGACTATAACTGGCAGTAGTTACTTTACTTTCTAGAAAATATTAGACAAGCAAGTAAAGTAACATCTAAGCTCCCCTTAATATTATCTGAAATTCGGTATAAAATATAGTCATAGGGCTCGCTAGATATTCTTAAAGAAAAGAGTATTGTTTATATTATGTCTAATAAAATTGAGCGTAGTTCAGATAAGCTATTAATAGCGATCGGCAAGATTGGAAGAAAGCATGGATTATTAGGTGAGATCAAACTCTATCCTTACTTTTTTGATGCCATTAACTCAAACATAGGTAGAGAGCTGATCTTGCAAGATTACCAAGCAAAGAATCGTCAAAAGTTAAGATTACTTAATGTTAGAGGGGCAAGCCACGCACTTATTGCTAAGTTTGAATCGATTGATTCACCATCAGAGGCAGGGAAGCTAACAAATTTGTTACTCTCCACAGAAAAAATGAACCTTCCCCCATTGCCGGCTAATAAATATTATTATGAAGAGATTGTTGATCTTAAAGCATATAATGAGTCTGATATTGAGGTTGGCAAGTTAGCCGGATTTTTTGAGGCAGGAGAGAAGGATGTCTGGATATTCAAACAGAGCGATGGATCTGAATTTATGCTCCCTTGTATTGATGAGTTTATTGTGAGCGTCGATCTAGAAGCAGAGAAGATTGTAATAAGAATGCCTGACTCCATTATAAAATGATTCACTTTGAAGTTGTGACAATATTCCCTGCAATGTTTGAGATTGTAAAAGATTTTTCGATTATCAATCGTGGGATTAAAAAGAATCTCTTAACGATAACCCCGCACAATCTTCGCGACTATACTGACGATAAGCATAAAACAACTGACGATGCACCTTTTGGTGGTGGCGCTGGAATGCTTATGAAAGTTGAACCATTTTATAGAGCAATTAAACTAATTAAATCAAACCCTAAATCAGCAAAGAATCCAAAAGTTGTATTGATGACACCTCAAGGTGAAAAATTAGATCAACCGATGGTGAGGAAGCTTGCATTAGAAGATCAGATCATAATATTAACTGGTCGATATGAAGGTGTTGATGAACGGGTTCGCCATCTAGTTGATCAAGAGATTTCGATAGGTGATTACATCTTAACAGGTGGTGAGCTTGCTGCAATGGTATTAATTGATACGGTTGCTAGATTGCAAGAGGGTCTATTAGGAGATGAGCACTCCTCAGAAGATGAGTCGTTTAACGATTCGTTGCTAGAATATCCTCATTACACCCGTCCTGCAGAATTTAAAGGGATGAAAACGCCATCTGTGTTACTAAGTGGAGATCATACCAAAATTAAAGAGTGGCGACGATATGAATCAATAGTCAGGACAGCAACCCGCAGACCTGATCTGATTGAGAAAGCCGACCTTTCAACGAGTGAACTTGCAATAGCAAGAAATATAATCGAAAAATCAAAGCAATGAGTAACATTTCAGTAGCATTAATTCATTATCCAATAACAGACAGAGCTGGCAATATTGTAACCACTTCTGTTACAACTATCGATCTACATGATATCGCACGGCTCGCAAAAACATATGATTTAGACCGATTTTTTGTTGTAACTCCCAATCAGACCCAAAAACGGCTAGTCCAACGCTTGATTGGACATTGGATGGATGGATATGGGGCAAAATACAATCCAAGTAGAAAAGTAGCACTTGAATTGCTAAATGTTGTTGACTCAGTCGAAGAAATATACGATATTTACAAGATTGAAGGTAAAACAAAGCCATCTACTTTTGTAACAAGTGCAAAAGATGATCGTGATACTTTAAGTTTCAGTCGTGCTAGAATAGAGTTAGCGACTAATTTAGAGTCACTTGTGATGTTTGGAACAGGATACGGATTAGCTCGTAATCTAGTAGAGAGTGCTGATTTTAGACTGGCTCCTATAGCAGGGATCAAAGATTATAATCATCTTTCAGTCCGTGTTGCAGCTGCGATACTGTTAGATAGGTTGCTTGGCGATTTTGAATAGTTAATATTTTAGTTTTGGAGATATAAGGTTGTGAATAAGATTGATTTTGTTGAGCGGCATTACATGAAAGAGAGTTATCCAAAGTTTGTAGTTGGTGAGACTGTTCGAGTACATATGAGTGTTGCAGAAGGTGGAAAAGAGCGAGTACAGGTTGTTGAGGGGGTAGTAATTGCGAAGAAGCATAGTGGTATTCGTGAAACATTTACTGTGAGGAAAGTCTCATCAGGGATTGGTGTTGAGCGAATTTTCCCACTCCATTCACCAAAAGTTGGAAAAATTGAGGTGGTAAGATCTGGGAAAGTTAGGCGGGCTAAGCTTTACTACTTAAGAAACTTAAAAGGAAAAGCCGCTCGGTTAGTTGAGAAGTTTTAATTGTAATTGTTTATCTATCCTCTTAGTTGTACTGATAGTGGATTAGTTAAATTTCTATCAATAGGGAACTATCACGAATTGAGTCTATGACTGATAACGATTCTAAGCAGACTCAAAAACCAACTCACCCAAGAAAAAAACGACGACGAATCTGGAATTGCGTAACTGCTATTCTAGCTGTAGAGCTACTTGCCATTCTGATCTATCTTGTTACTGTCTCTTTTGCTACTAGCCCTTTTTTCTCAAACTGGCTATTAAAAAAATCTGTTGCAAATTATAACCTAGCATTTGAAACATCCGATATTAACTTCTCGATCGCAACAGGATTAGATATTGATCTTAAAAAGATATCAATCCTATCAGACTCTGGCAACGAGATGGCTAAAGCCGATGAACTCCTTATAAACTTAAATGTTATCGATTATATAATCGGCAAAAATATCATCTCTCATTTTGAGCTCACTAATATGGTGGGCAAAATTACAAAAAATAAGGATGGACTCTTTGATCATAAGTTTCTAAACAGTCTAACTAACTATACCACCACCGAATTTGATGATAAAAATATCGGCAAAAATATCTTTTCAGCAGTAGATAGATTACTCCCTAACAATCTGTATTTATCAAATCTAACAGTACTATTTGAAGATCAATCTGTAGCTTATGAAACTAAGACTACTAAGATAAAGAATTTGAATTTGTTAAGCTCTACTCAATCAGACTCAAAACTAGTAATGTCAGGTCAAATTGAACAACAATCAGGTGATAGCCAGTTTTTGGTTCAAGCTGAGGTTGATAACAAGTTTTTCTATCCTGATACAATTAGTTTACAGGTAACGATCGATCAGATTGATACTACCTTCTGGTCTCCATATGCAGATAAGCTTCTGCCAATCTCTAATGTAGAAACAGTAGCCTCAATAGATGCCGATATCTGGTTTAACCAATATAGTAAATTTAAAGTCAAAAGTAGCATAGTTCTAAGCAGAGCCAATCTAGAGATTGCAAAGTATTATGGATCAACCTTGATGGTAAAGCCACTCACCCTTACCTTAGATATTGAGGGTAGATCAATTAACAGTATAACACTCCATAGTGTCAAACTAGCTCAAGGAGGGGATACGCTATCGGTTAGCGGCAAGATTGATGATCTGATAAGCTCGAATCCGTATCTAGATCTAAGTTTGAGCTCTAGCAGAATTAATGTTGAACTCTTTAAGAAGCTAGTGCCTGATAAAAACATTACTCTTGCATTAAAAGATTTTCTAATTGATGGCATCGTATCAGGTAAATTTATTATATCCAATTTCAGCTATAAAGGACGCTTAAGGGATGCTCTGAATGTTGATCTGATTAAATCCAAGAATCCTTTTACTGCTACAATTCAACTTATTGATTGCAATTTTGTGATCTCACAATTTCCATCTGATGTTTTAACTATTAGTGGTACTTTAAAATTAGCAGATGATAGTCTTATCTTAGACGGTTCTTCTGGGATGTATAATCTCTCTACTCTGAAATCATTGAGCTTTAGGATGGATCGAATATTTGAGGATCATCCTGATATATTTGCCACTATTAATGCCAGTATTAATTTATCAGAACTGGTACTTTATCTTAAACGACTGGCATTACATCGACTAGAAGAAGATCTGAAAATTTTTCAGACTATCTCTGGCGACATTGACCTCGAATTAGCAATTAGAGCAATATCATATAAAAAATCTGAGCCAATCCAAGTTAGGGGTGATATCAGTTTTCATGATGTATCGATTCAAAGCGAGCATCTCCCATTTGAGATTGAAAATATCAATGGGACCATAACAACTAGTGGGAATAGAGCTGAGATAGTGAACCTTGACGCAACTATATTAAACTCGTCAGTCAGACTGCAAGGAGAAATTGACAAATTCAGTAGCAATCCTATTATCAATTTAAATTTCAAATCAGATTTATCGGTAAACGACCTAGAGCTGATCAGCTTTCTAAAGCCTAAAAAGAAACCTTTATTTAAGCCGGAAGGGAAAATTTTGATCGATGGGAGGGTAAGTGGTGACTTTGATAATATTACTTTTCAGATAGACTCAGACCTCACATCGGCAAAATATCAGACATTATATGTCATAAGAAAAGCAAATTTTTCCAAAACAAAGATTCAATTTAATGGAATTTTAAAAGATAGAAGAAGGGTAATAATAGAAGATTCTTATCTACTGCTAGGTGATCGGACAAAGTTGCAGGTAGATGGTTTTGTAAATCTATTCTCAGAGAGTCCTGATCTGCATATAGTGGCAAAATCAGATCACATAGAAGGGGATGATGTTGATGCAAACTTCTCATTTATAGATGATATAGATTCTGAAGGGATAGGTCATGGACTGTTTTCGATAGCAAAATCTCCCGGGAGCGACATTGAGTTAGGCGGCTTTATATCTATTACCGCTGCTAGATTTCGTCTGCCGATATTAAGTGCCACATTTGAGAATGTGAACGGGATGATTGAACTAGATAGTGACCGTTTCTTTATTAAAAAAGCAACTGGCAAGTTTGGAGATGGTAATTTCGAACTACAAGGTTATGGTAATTTTCTTTCACCACGTAACTTTTTTATCAATGCCAATACAAGCTCACTATCGGTTAGAGATATCTTAGGTACGCCAGAGCATAAACAGTCTGATCAGCCATTATCAACCAGAAATGTTGCAACCTATCAAACTAACAAGAAAAATATCTTCAATGGCAAATGGGAGATTAAGATTCAGTCAGATGCAGGTAATATTGATTTCATTCCATACAACGATCTTGACTTAACTCTAGTTTTTGATAACGATATCTACGCAATCAACAGGTTAAACTTTAGAGCATATGACGGCTGGTGGAATGCTCCGTTACAGATAAAATTATTAACTGATGATTCAATCTCAATTGCAGGGAAGGTAAGGGTTACCGGTTTTGAGTTCGGTAAATTTCTTGCCGATAATATAGATGATACTGCATTAATAGAGGCATCAGCTACATTAGTTGGCGAATACAGCTCAAGAGGAAGGGGCTACAATGAAATATTAAGTGAGATATCAGGCAAGGTCGATCTTGCAAGTTCGCCAGGTGTTATCAAGCAATTTGATGTTCTTAACAAAATATTTCAGATCCTAAATATAAATACACTCTTTAAAAATAAGACATATGATATGAAATCTGGCGGTATCCCATTTCACTATATAAGTAGTGATATATATATATATCGTGGCGTTGCGACAACTGATAATCTCTTGATGGCATCTGATAGTATTAATATAAGTGGATCTGGTAGCTACAATATTTTAGAAGACTACACTGATTTCACAGTCGGGGTATCTCCCTTAGGCGGGATCGAAAACAGTATCCGTCCGATCCCTTTTATAGGGTATGTATTGGTAGGTGGAAGGCATAGTATTTTATCTGCCACATTTGGTGTAACGGGCGAAATTAAAGATATGGAAATAAAAACGAAACAGATAAGTGGATTTTTAGGTGGAGTTTTTGGAATGGTAAAGCGATTTTTCTCAAAAATCAGCTCCGTTAGGTCAAAATCAGAATTAGAATCAGCTGAAAATAATCTTTGATAATTGAGGTCAAAGATGTTATCGTTAAGTTTAAGTGATTCATTGTAATATTATGGGTGTCTCTATCAATCATGGAACATAGTTCAATTAAAAGGATCTACAATGGCTATTCATCAGTTTATGATCTGCTATTTAAGATGTTTTTCTTTCCTCGTCAGAAACGGGCCATAAGTGATCTTAATATAGATCCTGGTGCGCGAGTGTTGGACGTTGGGATCGGAACTGGCTTAACTCTTTCTTTATATCCAAAGATGTGTGAAGTTATCGGCATTGATTTATCAATTAAAATGTTGGATCAGGCTAAGAAAAAAGTGAAGCAATTAGAGATGGAAAATGTCACCTTAATCGAGATGGATGCTTGTAACCTTGCATTTAAAGATAATAGTTTCGACTATGCTATTGCGACTCATATAATAAGCGTAGTCCCAAATCCGATGAAACTTATGAACGAGATGAGGCGAGTCTGCAAGCCAGATGGAAAACTTGCATTAGTAAATCATTTTATTTCATCGAACCCTATCATAGGTAATGTTGAGAAACGGTGTGATCCATTTTTTAGAAAAATAGGATGGAGAACGAATTTATCATTAGAAGAATTTATTGAGGAATCAAAACTTGATATCTATCAGACAACCAAACTGAATAAAATAGATCTTTGGAAAATAGTCCATCTCAATAATAATAAAGAGCAGCTTCTCTCACTAAACAAAGAGATCTAACTACCAGTGATTAGGCTAACAAGCTTATTTTGCATCATCGCAATCGCAATTACATCTAGTTCTCTTTTAGCAGATACCAAACTCCCTTTCAAACCAGGTGAGAAACTACTTTACAAAATTTCATATTCAAAGATTATCTCAGCAGGGAAAGGTCTGCTTGAAGTTAGAACTCATCCAGAGCCTAGCTTGAATAATACGATCTATGAATTTATCATCCAAGGCCGATCAGTAGGATTAATAGGCAAACTTTATCCGATAGAAGATATAACAAAATCAGTTTTTGATATAAAAACTATGTTAGAAATTAGAAGCAATATTAATATCAGAGAAAATGATTACCGGAAAACAAAAGAGCTTAAATTTAATCGAGCCACTGATGAGGTAGAGTATAAGGCTGACAGTAATCCAGTTGAAACTTTCAAAGTCAAGAGTGACACGCAAGGTCCCTTTTCTATTCTTTATCTATTAAGGGCTAACATGGATCGCTTGGTTAATAAAAAAGAGCTGACCTTTTCAGTTTTTGATGCTGGTAAGTTGTACGATATGAAGCTAAAATATATCGGCAAGAAGATGATTAAACTTAAACTTGGCAAGGTCGATACATACGAAGTAAATGCATCATTGAAAACAGATGGAGTTTTTAGAAATAAAGGGAAGATAACAGTTTGGATATCTGCTGATGAATCTCATGTTCCGATTAAGGTTCGCACAAAGTTACTAATAGGTTCCATCTATTCAACTTTAGATGAATTTCATAATGTAGAGATCAAGTTTGAATCTGACACTATAAGATGAGTCATCAGTTATTGAGAATAGCCATTGCTCAACTCAATCCAACGGTCGGGGCAATAAGTAAAAATAAAGAATTGATTATCAATTCAATTTTAGATGCCAAATCAAAAGGTGCGAACCTTCTAGTTATAGGTGAGCTTGTTTTATCTGGTTATCCACCAGAAGATTTACTGCTTCACAAATCGTTTATAGTTGCAATCAACAAAGCGATCAACGAAATTGCAACTTATGCAGATGGAATTGATCTTATCTTTGGAACCCCTCTTTCTGATAATGGCAAACTTTATAATGGAGCTGTTACCTGTTCTAATAAGGTAATTAAGGCTATCACCTACAAGCAGGAGCTCCCTAATTATGGGATGTTTGATGAAAAGAGATATTTTCAAAGTGGGAGCGAGAGTAAACTAGTAAAGTTATCTGACCTTAAGATAGGGTTAACTATCTGTGAAGATATCTGGGGAACAGATACTATTGTAGAGGATCTAGTAGCGGCAGGTGCAAATCTGCTGATAAACATTTCAGGCTCACCATTTATAGAAGATATTTGGCAACTAAGATTTGCAAAAATTCAAGCGTATGCAAAGGCTCACTCTCTACCATTTTGCTACATTAACCTAGTAGGTGGTCAAGACGAATTTGTATTTGATGGTAGCTCATTTGTAGTTGATAAGTTTGGGAAGCTTGTAACTCAAGCCAAGAGTTTTGAAGAAGATCTATTGATGATAGATTTTTCAATTCCCAATAAGAATGTTCAGCAAACGACAACAGTATCTGCAAATAAGAAAGATAATACTACATTAGATAAGGATGAGCTAACCTACAAAGCATTGACAAAAGCATTATCAGACTATGTACGGAAAAATCGATTTGAAAAAGTGGTGTTAGGGTTGTCAGGTGGGATTGACTCTGCTCTAGTTGCAACAATAGCTACAGATGGACTTGGCAAAGAGAATGTGATAGCACTTCTTATGCCCTCTTGCTATTCATCAGAAAGTAGTATTTCAGACTCACTGATGCTTGCTAAGAATCTCGAAATAGATGTAATTGAGCTTCCGATATCACCATTAATGAAAAGTTTTGATGAGACCCTAAAAGAGCTATTTACTAATATGCCAACTGATGTGACAGAAGAAAACATTCAAGCTAGGATACGAGGCTCATTGATTATGTCACTCTCCAACAAATTTGGATGGCTAGCAGTGACAACCGGAAACAAGAGTGAGTTAGCAGTCGGTTACGCTACACTATATGGTGATATGGCAGGCGGCTTTGCAGTTATAAAAGATCTATTCAAAACAAAAGTTATCGAACTTTCAATATGGCGCAATCAGAAGGCAGGATACGATCTAATTCCGACTTCAATAATTACTAAACCTCCATCAGCAGAGCTTCGAGCTAATCAAAAAGATAGTGATTCATTGCCACCTTATGATATTCTAGATCCGATTTTAGAAGCGTACATTGAAAAATGGATGTCGATTGATGAAATTATTGCACTCGGATTTGAACGAGAATTGGTGATAAAGATTGTGTCGCTTGTTGATTCAAATGAGTATAAGCGTCGCCAAGCCCCGATCGGTGTAAAAATCTCTTCGAAAGCGTTTGGACGAGATCGTCGATTGCCAATTACATCTACAATAATTGAGAGTTGGAGCAGTTAATTAACAGGAGCAAAGAAGATGAATTTCGTACCAAAAAAAATGTTTTTAACTCAAGGTGTTGGAATGCATAAAGATGAATTGCGATCGTTTGAGTTAGCATTAAGAGATGCAGGTGTGGAGACTCAAAATCTAGTAACAGTCTCATCAATTTTACCACCACACTGCAAAATAGTCTCAAGAAATATAGGGCTGAAACAGTTAAAGCCAGGATCTATTACATTCTCCGTTATGGCACGAACGGCAAGTAATGAACCTCATAGATTACTTTTTTCATCAATAGGCTGTGCAATTCCGGCTGATAAAAACAGTTATGGCTATCTCTCAGAACATCACGGATTTGGTCAAACAGATAAGGTCGCAGGTGACTATGCAGAAGATCTAGCGGCGGCTATGCTCGCATCTACACTTGGGATAGATTTTGATGAGAATAAAGCATGGGATGAAAAAAAAGAGGTCTTCAAATTGTCAAATAAAATAGTTAGAACACGAAATGTTACTCAAAGTGCCATCGTCAAAAATAACAACTGGACTACAACTGTAGCTCTGGCTATCTTTTTACTTTAATCTATTACTCTCTTTTAATAACTGATTCATCTTTTCAACAAATATATCAGCCGAAACAAATCCACTGACCGTTAACGATTCTATAACATTTTGCGATTGATCCAAGAATAGGATTGTCGGAACACCTTTAATATCAAATTTCTTACGTAAATTAGTATTGACTAGGTTATCGTCAAAGGTAAGATCAATTTTTATCATATTAAACTGTTTTGCTAATCGTGTAACATCGTGATCGCTAAATGTATACTCATCTAGCTCTTTACAGGGGATACACCAGCTTGCATAAAAATCTATTATAGTAGGAAAACTTGCATCTAGCTTAGTTAGTGCAAAATCATCATCGGTTATCACCCAGTTAATATTTGGTAAATCACTTTTTCTATCTAGATTTATAATCAGCCAACTAGCAATTCCAACTAGTGCAATAAAAGCAATAACTCTGGTGATTCTAAATCCCACTTTGAACGAGAGATTCTCTTTATACTTAAAACCAAATCCAAGATAGATCGCAGCCACAATCAGTAATAGAGCACTGAAATAGATATATAAAGTTCCTCCTATTAATGGCTCAATCATAAATAGCGCAAGAGCCAATATGACAAACCCAAACAGACGGTTAATCCATATCATCCATACCCCAGGTGACGGCAGATTAGAAAGTGATCCTGCAAAGAATGCTAATAGTAAGTATGGCATCCCAAGTCCAAGCCCGAATATGAAAAACAGTGTAAAGCCAAATAGCAGATCTTGAGTTGAGCTAACATATGTGATGAGTGTTAGTACAAAAGGACCAATGCAAGGAGCTGCAATTATTCCGACTGTTAACCCCATCAAAAATGCACCTACCCACCCTTTTCTATTTTTACCT
Organism: Nitrospinota bacterium; assembly: GCA_048550035.1. Taxonomy (GTDB): domain Bacteria; phylum Nitrospinota_A; class UBA7883; order UBA7883; family JBLYYQ01; genus JBLYYQ01. The sequence goes on along the minus strand of JBLYYQ010000037.1, from coordinate 2,848 downwards.
GCAATCTCTTGTAGAAAGCGAGGTAGTTGAATCTTATAAAGGTCAAACATCGAAAGCGCCAGCAAGCAAAGGAAGATGGCGATTGCAATTAAGAGATATCGGTTTTGCAATATCGAACCTATAAGCTCTCCTGTTAAAACTGCAAAAATACCGAGTGATGAATACATCAATGCCATTCCTAAAACGTAGAATAGCGCAGTAGGAAGAAGGTCAAATTTACTATTATTAGTCCGCTTGCTAAAATATGAAAATGTTATCGGAATAATCGGATAGACACATGGGGTAAGGTTCAATGCCATTCCTGCAATAAATACCAGAAAAAGGGTCATCACTAATCCACGATCTGTTAGGTAGTCTGTTATGCTATTTTCTATCTTATCGTTATCTGCATAACTCCTAAACAGCGATTCGTTAGCTGAATAATCTTCTTCATTAAGCAATGTCGGTTTGACTGTTGTATCGGTAATTTTGATCGTAAATTCTTTTTCGATTATTGATGGTGAGTAGCAATATATGTCAGAACATGCTTGGACTGTTAATGCTGCTGTGAATGGGTACAGACCTGGTGTAAGTGACCGGTCAATCGCGATGTTAGTAGCAACATAAACCTTACCGTCAAGTAGCGCCAGCGGCTGATTGGCAAACTCTGTCTGGACTAATTTTTCCTCTTGGGTGGAAAATTTTCCTATAGAGAATCCATCAGGCATATTGAGTTTCAACTCTGTTTCAATAAATGAATCGTTTTTGGTAAAAGATTGGATATGATAACCATCATCGACATTTATCCGAAAGAGTGTCTTATACGAACTGCCAGTATGGTAGTTGTCTCTATCTGGTACAAATTCAAGTGTCGTAACGCTATCTGATTTGATGATAGCTACCAGCAGTGGCAAGGCTAGAATATTTATTAAAACTGCAAGCAAACTAGCCTTTAACAAAAAGTTCTTCATCTTGTAACTTGATACCTATAATTTGTACATCTTGTGAGAAGTAAAAGTATATATTACTAAGCTAAATATTAATAATAGATACATTATAATTTGAGAGCAAATTATTTTAAGCTGCTCTACTTGAGTTGATCGTATGGTTTTAGAAATAAATCAGAGATTTTAACTAAGATTACATCTTCGCTCTCAAATAGTGGGATTGATTCTGCAATTGCTATAATTGTCTCAGGGTATGGGTGAGCAATCCCAATGGCACTCCCCTTTGATTTCGCTCTCTTTATAAGCAAGCGAATATTATTCTTAATTTTTACTACATCTTGGTTGTTATCTAAAAAGATATCCCGCTCCACTACATTAAGATTAATTTGCTTAGCAATTAACATTGATTTAGATGCTGAGGTTGTTTTGCTATCTAGAAAAAATAGTCCTCGTTTCTTTATATGTCGCAGTAGGATCTCCATCTTGGCACTATCAGCTGTAAATAATGAGCCCATATGGTTATTAACTCCAACAACGTTAGAAAAATCATCTACTCCAGAAAGATCATCCAATGCATCATCGAGAGCTTTAACAATTGTCTCACGGTCCATGTTAGTGAAAATTGCGCCTGCTCCAAGTTTGAAATTTAGTGCTTCGGCCTCTAATGGAATATGTAACAAGATATCTTGTCCACTACTTTGTCCCATCTTGGTAGCTAACTTGGTATATGGTAAAAATGGGAGTATTGATAGAGTTATTGGTATATCCAACTTTAGAACACTTTTGATCTGATTCAAATTATAACCTAAGTCATCCATAACAATCGCTACTAAAGGTTTATCTTGATAGATCAATTGCAGTAGCGGATCATCATCTTTCTCTATGACATGATCCTCTGTAGTTTCTTGGGGTAACTCATCAAGATCATATTGAAACTGGTCGCCTAGATCAGGCTGGTACTCTAACCCTTCCTCAAAGTAGATAGAGTCGTTAGTTTTTTGACTAGCATAATCTTTACTAAAATAATCGCCTCGATAGCAGAGTGATGTAATGAAAATTAGTCCCAAAAGTATCCAAATTATAAATTTTCTAATATTCAAATTTGGAATTTGGCTCATGTCTACTTTCTGTTATTGGTAAGCGCTACTGCCAAGCTAGTTTAAACTAGACTTAGTGCTAGTAGCCATTAATGAGTAGCATTAGCAACTTGCTCTTTTTGATTTAAATTTACCTCTTTTATCATCTTGAAAATATCTTTAGTTGCTAATAGCTTTACTGCTTCATCTAATTGCTTATCATTTTCTAAATCAACAAGTGCACGTTTAAGATTCTTAATATCGTCTTCTGCTCCTTTTTCCTCTTTTTTATTTTGCATTTTGCGGATAAGCTCTTGCTCTGTTAGTTTCTTAGAGTTAGTTGAGAGTTTCTCTTTCTTCACTATATTGGCAATGATTAAATTAGGTTCAATCCCTGTCTCATGAATTTCTTTACCTAATGGAGTAAAGTAGTGTGCTGTTGTAAGTCTGATTCCAGCATCATTTTTAAGTGGAATAATTATCTGAACTGAAGCTTTTCCAAATGATTGGTTCCCAATAATTAATGCTCGCTTAAGATCTTGAAGAGCCCCTGCGACAATTTCAGATGCCGATGCCGATCCTTTATTAATCAAAATAATAATAGGAATATCTAGACTATAACTGTTGCCAGACGATTTAAATGTTTTATTAAGTGATGCTAGCCTTCCCTCAGTTTTAACTAGAACCTCACCCTTCTTTATAAAAAGTGACGATACATCAATCGCCTGCTCAAGCAGCCCCCCTGGATTATTTCGTAAGTCAACTATCAATTTAGTTGCACCTGCTTTGAATAATGAATCGATATGTTTCTTCAAATCATTAGTAGTCGATTGCGAAAAACTCCTT
>JBLYYQ010000036.1:0-4824 GCA_048550035.1 Nitrospinota bacterium | reverse complement strand
AGATCTGATCAGAATTCAGATGAGGGAATAAAGCGATTATTAATTGTAGAGAGTGATGGTCAATTTAAAATCAAAGAAGAAAGGTGGAGTAAGGCTAATAATTAGCCATATATTAAAGGATGTAACAAAATCTTCTCTTAAGAGCTAATATAGATAGAGGTAAGGGTGAATTTTTATAACTACTATAATAGATTAAAGCAGGAACTCTATATATACAGAACGAATAGGTCGGTAGAGCGTGTATTCTTTTTTGATAGTGAGCCAAATTACTTCAAAATAAAGCGGACCACAATTTTATCACTTCTTATCGGAACAATATTGGTAGTGACATTTTTTAGCATTACAGAGTCAACTATTTTAGCAGCTAATCAGAAAACAAAGATTGCCAACGAAGCTAGGTTGGAAAGTGCAATAAAAGATATCGCACTTTATCAACCAGATGTAACCTTATATGACTACAATCAAAATGCAGAACATGTCATAATAGTAGATAAATCAAGAGAGACTATTTATGTCGCAAACCTGTCAGATTCGAACTACAAGATAAACAGGCAATATTCTATTTCGATCGGTTCAAAGGTTGGCGACAAACAACAGTTAGGTGATTTAAAGACACCAGAGGGTGTCTACAAGATTGTAGCTGTTTTGAAAGGTGATCGATTAGACGAGCAGTACGGTCCACGCGCATACGTTCTAAACTATCCAAACAGACTAGATAGAGTGTACGGTAAAACCGGCAGTGGGATATGGATTCATGGCTCCGGGCTCGGTTCTAAAACCGATAAAACTAGAGGTTGTGTGGAGCTCAACGATTTTGACATTGTAGAGATCGAAGAGTATGCCAAAACGGGTGTTCCAGTCTATATATTCCCCGCTAGATACGAGTTGCCGATAGTTAATAATCAGATTGCAAAAGAACTAATCACACCACAATCTATATATAAGATCAAGAAGCTCCATCAAGCTAGCTAGTCAGCAAGTAGTTCTTTGAGATCCTCTTCAAACTTGTCAGCAGAAAAATGGTTGCCATCCATTGAGCGATCTTTATAAACTAATGTAGGCAATACTCTTTTACCTCTGAATTTTATTATTGTCTCAACTGACTCTGGAGTCTCTTCTATATCAATATTTTCATATTCAATATTTTTTTCATCTAAGACTCTTTTTGCGGCAGTGCAATCCGGACACCACTTAGCACTGTAAACTCTTAATTTATCCATGTTTCTCTCATAAGTTAAATTAATTTATCCAGAAATTATTCAAATATGCAATGGGCTCTCTTTATCTTTTCATACTTATTGATTGAGTCAAGGAAGGAGTGAAAATTCTTCGATAATAAATGAGTTACAATTTATATCTTGAACAGCTTATCACCTCTTTAAAGTAACAGTTAATCTAAGGGATAGTCTGAAGTGCTAGTGGAAATTCGAATTAGGAAAGAATAACCTTCTTACTTCTGCTAATAATGAGCATCCACCTAATAGTAAAAAGCACTCCCAGTTAACTGGGAGTGCTTTTTATAGAAACATATTTAATTTGGGTTGAAACGGTTGACTAGTACATGCCGCCCATGCCACCCATACCACCCATACCACCCATACCGCCCATGCCGCCCATATCAGGAGCTGCTGGTGCGCCTCCGCCGGCAGACTTATCTTCAGGGGCATCACTGATCATAGCTTCGGTAGTCAGTAACAATCCAGAAATTGATGCAGCATTTTGCAACGCCGATCGTGTAACTTTAGTAGGATCAATAATTCCAGCTGCAATCATATCAACAACTTTACCTGTTGCAGCATCAAGACCTATGCTACCTTTTTCGCTTTTAACCTGCTGAGCAATAACAGAGCCTTCGAAACCTGCATTAATAGCAATCTGCCGTAGTGGCTCTTCTAATGCACGCCTGATAATAGCTATTCCGATATTCTGATCAGAATTCTCACCTTCTAATTTATCAAGAGTGGTTGAAGCTCTAAGAAATGCAACTCCTCCACCAGCTACGATACCTTCTTCAACTGCTGCTCTTGTTGCATGTAAAGCATCTTCGACTCTCGCTTTTTTCTCTTTCATTTCTGTTTCGGTTGCAGCACCTACATTAATAACAGCAACACCACCTACTAGTTTAGCAAGTCGCTCTTGAAGCTTTTCGCGATCATAGTCTGAGGTTGTATCTTCAACCTGATGTTTAATCTGCTTAACTCTCGCTTCGATATCTTTGCTCTTACCTTTACCTTCAACAATAGTGGTATTCTCTTTATCAAGAGTAATACGCTTTGCAGTTCCTAAATCTGAAAGCTCAATACTCTCTAATTTAACACCAATCTCTTCTGAGACAACAGCGCCACCTGTAAGTATTGCAATATCTTTTAGCATCTCCTTACGACGATCACCAAAGCCTGGCGCCTTAACAGCACAAACATTCAAGGTTCCTCGCAATTTGTTTACAACTAAAGTTGCAAGTGCTTCACCTTCAACATCTTCTGCTATAATTAAGAATGGTTTACCACTCTTTGCAACTTTTTCTAATACTGGAAGAAGATCTTTCATGTTGGAGATTTTCTTCTCATGTAAAAGGATGTAACAATCATCTAGCTCTGCGACCATTCTATCTGCATTAGTCACAAAATAAGGGGATAGATATCCACGATCAAACTGCATTCCTTCAACTATTTCAAGAGAGGTCTCCATCGATTTTGCTTCTTCGACAGTAATAACACCATCTTTACCAACCTTATCCATCGCTTCTGAGATTAGGTCACCTATATTACGATCAGAGTTGGCACTGATTGATCCTATCTGAGCAATCTCTTCTTTGTCTTTGATTGATTTTGAACTTTTCACTAGTTTAGTGATTACTGCGTCAACAGCAAGATCAATTCCCCGTTTAAGATCCATTGGGTTCGCACCTGCTGTAACATTCTTCATTCCTTCTCTGAATATCGCCTGTGCTAGTACTGTAGCGGTTGTTGTCCCATCACCTGCAACATCAGAAGTCTTGGATGCTACCTCGCTTACTAGCTGTGCACCCATATTTTCAAATGCATCTTTTAACTCAACTTCTTTAGCAACAGTTACACCATCTTTCGTGACTGTTGGTGATCCGAATTTTTTATCTAATACAACATTGCGACCTTTTGGACCTAAGGTTACTTTAACCGCATTCGCAAGTTGATTGACGCCACTTATAATCTTCTGTCTGGCATCCTCTGAAAACAATATCTGCTTTGGCATTGACTTTTATTCTCCCTTAAAATTAATTTACTACCTGTTTGTTTACTTAGAATTCATTAAACTACTTTATGATTGCAAGGATATCATCTTCTCTCATAAGCAGTCGCTCTTCACTATCAACCTTGATCTCAGTTCCTGCATACTTTGAATATATAACTTTATCGCCTACTTGAACCTCAAATGGCTTACGCGATCCATCATCCAAAATCTTGCCTGCTCCTATTGCAACAACTTTCCCTTCTTGTGGCTTCTCTTTTGCTGTATCTGGAATGATTATTCCACCTTTTATAGTCTCCTGCTCACTTGCAGGCTCAACTAATACTCTGTCGTGTAATGGCTTCACATTAATTCCCATTTCTTTAACTTTCCTCCTTATAACATGGTTTAACTAACTGCTACTACATTCATGATTGATCCTTCATTGCTACTTCAATCTCTCGCTACCCACAGATAGAATTGCAGTTTCATAAAATCAAGTTTAAAGTTGAAAAAATTGATTTTTTTTGATCACTATTGCAATACTAGAGTTAAATAGGGGTAAAGAGAATCAATAACTATGCAGAGAAAAGAGGATCTCCCTGTTCTATTTGCAACTAAAGAACAGGGTTAATTAGGGTCTCTCATATAACGGATGGGCGAAAAACCACAATACCTACTTTAAAATCTTTAGGGCTATTTAAGAGATGACGTTATTAGTTGAGTTTAACTTATAGTAAGTTGGCTAATTTAAAACCTCCACAGTAGTCCGAAGCTTACTTGATCGTGATCAGACTCACCAGTTATCCCAGCTATTAAAAGATCACTACCACTAAATTTGTTATAATCTATCGATAACCCAAACCCTTCGGTGATATAAAAATTTGAGCCTAGTTCAAGATAATATCCGAATATTGAGTCGCTATCTGCTGCGGATCCGACCTCGTATTCAATGCCAAGAATAGATACTCCTGCTCCTATAAATGGAGCGACAATATTACCTATATTACCCTCAAGCTGACCACCAAGTGCAAGCTTGTATCCAGTCAGATTAACATCTCCGTAATAAACGGTACTGCCGTCATTTATATAGAAAGTGGTGCTATCAGCTAGAACTGTATAACTAACTGCTAGGTTTGTTGAGAGGCTCTCTAGTTCGCTTACTTTACGAATATAAGAGAAAGTAAGAGCAGACGGTTCGTCTACAGGGCGGAAATAATCATAATTTAGCTCAGCACTTCCAAGTGATAGTTTGAAAGTATTAATATTGTCGCTTGACTGGTTAGATTTTGTCAGTGCAAAAGCATTTGGAGCAGACATTGCTAGTAAGACTGTAAAAATTACTACACTCTGTTTTATTAATCCTCGGCTACTATTTCTCCAGCTTGACCTACTCTCAATCATTGTACCCCCTATTATATTAGTTTTGGACTATACCATATTTATATACAAACTGAAATATGAAAATTTAAGATATCGCTTTTCCTTGATCACTATTGCAATACTAGAGTTAAATAGGGGTGATTGGACCTCATTAACAAATAGGCGAAAACTCACAATATCTACTTTAAAATCTTTAGGTGGACTTTACCTTAGGGCTATTTAAGGGATGACGTT